>DAHZQE010000372.1:0-41960 GCA_027409005.1 Ferrimicrobium sp.
CCACCCACTCGACCGGTGAGATCTACCTTGTCGGTGATTACATCAGCCAAGCCAAGCTTGGAGGCAAGGGTGGAGACCAAGAGAAGTCCAGCATTGGCGACCAGATTCTCGTCGTCAAATGCAACCTCGATACCGTCTGGCGTGTGGTAAGATTGTGTCACAGAAAGTGTTCTCCTTGGTTGGTCGTTTTGGCCGCTTTCTAACTTCCATTCTACCAGCTCAGGGGGCACTTTCTTCAGTTTTGGGCGACCAATTCTCCGGGTGCGTCGGTGGTTCTAGGTTTAGTTAGGGCCGTGTGATGAGTTCGAGGATTGACACATGCCACAGCTCACAGACACCCAACGTTGCCCGCGTTAGCTGCAGTGACATTCGGCGCTTAGCGATGATGCACGCCGACACTCGTCAGCCCACAAATACCGGAGGCGACCTCTGAGTGAGGCGACATATTCGACGCTCACTTGCCAAGCTTGCGCCTACCAATTCTAGTTAGCCGACATTGTTCATTGCGATCCTCAGTTCACTAGGCTAAGTCTCATGCCGTCGTCGCCAGTCACGGTGCAACCTGAGGATCGATCCCATCGCATCCGCATAACACATTGGACAAGGATATGAGAAGAGTAGTGATTGTCGCGATTGTACTCCTGCTCATTGCGGGCTCATCGCTCTATCTAATCACGCCACCAAAGGTGGTTACCTCACCTCATCTCCACGATTTGACGATCCCAGCTGGTGATCCAAACTGGGAGAACGCTTGCACTTCCGCAACGCTTCCTGATACCTCCCCGACATGCATGACTGCTGCGCTCTACGACCTAAACCTTGCCCACAAAGCGGAAAACTTGCCAACACTGACCCTCCCCAAGGGCTTTAACCGTCAGAGCCAAGCAAACCAGCTTCACTACCTCATCAACAATGAGAGGGCCATCCGGAACCTCCCAACTGTTACCAAACCCACTTCGCAACTCGAGGAACTTGCTCACCAGGCTGCCGTAGAGGCACGGGATCCAAGCATCCCACAGTCGATGGATGGGGGTTCCGACTGGGCGGGTAACTTTCCTAACGCAATCGTGGTGGTCTTCATGTGGATGTATGAAGATGGTTACCATTACACCAACGCAGGTGGGGGATCAAACCTCGACTGTCAATCCTCAAAGGCAGCTGGGTGTTGGGGCCATCGTGATGTTATTCTTGAGACATCCACGAGCAATACTCGCTATGGGACCGCCTTTACCACCCAACTCGCACCCACACAAGCACTCAAGTACGCGGACTCCTACACCCTGATCCTTGCTGGCCCACCTTCGCCGTTTGCAGTAGGCAACACTCGCCCACTGGCACGTAGCATTGCTATCATCGCCGTGGTCATGATCCTCGCATCGACTCTCTCGTGGCTGAATCGTCGAAGACGGCGCCGCACGAGGCCGAACATGGATCCTCTTTGGCCAAATCCATCCTGACTTTGGCGAACGCTGCGAACCTTGGCAGCATGGAATCCGACGACCGACTGCGCTGTCGTGATAACGGATCTGGAGGACCTAGGTCTTGGGATCTTTGACAAAACGCAAGTATGGCTTCGTTTCACGGAACCCATCGAAGCGTCGGCTCGCCTCATCATCACTCACAGAGTTAACGACGATCACCTCTTCGCCTTGCTGCCAATTGACCGGAGTTGCAACCGGAAACTCATCCGTCAACTGTAGCGCATCCAATACTCGAAGAATCTCCACAAAATTGCGACCAACTGACGCTGGATAGGTCATCTCAAGCCGTAATCGTTTCGCTGGGTCTATTACAAACACTGAACGGACAGTCAGCGTGTCTGAAGCATTGGAGTGAATCATGCCGTATAGGTTTGCCACCCTCCGGTCGGCATCACCAATCATAGGAAAGTTCACCGAATACCCGCGAATCTCCGCGATGTCTGACTCCCACCTCAAGTGGCTACCCACATCATCGACAGAAAGTCCAATAACCTTGGTCGAACGTCGTTCGAACTCCGGTAGCAGCCTTGCAACCTCCCCAAGCTCGGTCGTGCACACAGGAGTGAAGTCTTTTGGGTGCGAGAACAGAATGCCCCACGAGTCAGCCAACCATGCGTGGAACTGAAGTTTTCCCTGCGTCGTGTCCGCCTCGAAATCAGGAACTAAGTCGCCTAACTGAACCATAAAGCTGCCATCTCCTCGCGCACTCTTCTCTATCTCCTAAAACGTATGTTCACTCTATCTAGGTTGACGCTAGTACACGTGGCCAAAGTAACGTCCAGGCAGCTCGCTTGGTAGCTTGCAATAGAGGCTGGAGTCGGTTGCTTGAGGGCAGTTGTCTTAGTTCAACGCCCATGTGCGAAGGCCAGAACACCCGAAGCTGCCAACTGGACAGCTATGGCAGCCAACAGCAGACCAAAAACTCGAGATAAAAGCTCGATGCCCCCATCGCGTAACAACCTGCTGAGATGAACCGAAGACCTGAGTACCACAAGCAGAACCAGCATCACTATGAAGATCACCAGTGCAAGACCAATAGCGTTGGCTACGGTATGTACCTCCCCAGCAAACACCAGAACTGTTGCGATTGCGCCAGGCCCTGCGATCAAAGGAGTGGCGAGTGGAACAAGTGCGACATTCACCTTTGGTTGCGTGGTCAACTCCGCCTGCTTGCCGGTCAAGAGCTGAAGAGCAACGATAAGCAACAGAAGTCCTCCAGAGACCTGCAAGGCAGGCAAAGACAGTCCCAGGTACCCGAGGATCTCTCGACCGAATCCAGCGAATATTCCCAAGACGACGGTAGCGACCAAGACTGCATCCAAGGCAAGGCGCTGTCGTGCCTTGACCCCCTTTCCCTGCGTGACCACCAAAAACGTCGGCACATTCCCGATTGGATCAATGATCACTATCAGGGTAACGAAACTCTCTATTAGGAATTTTGTATCCATAACCTTGCTGCCTCATCAGCTCATGCAAACTAAGTTGGCCCCCGAGCCCTACCTGAGAGAACGCCAATCTCGCTCCGACAAGAATCGACAACCATTCGCGTGCAAGCGAACTATACTCTACTCACACTCGCTATAAAGGCGAGGTTACTCTAGCGCCAGCCAGAGTTAGGTCAGCATAGCTCAAAACCACAGTGGGAGGTGCCGATTGGCGAGCGCCAGGCATACGAGGCCGAAGGGCACTCACCATGGACGCAAAGCGGTAGCCGTCACTGGCGGCGTCGTGGGCGGTTTGCTCATAGCCGCTGGTGTTGTAATAGCTATGAACTGGCCAAAAGCGTCACTCTCTGCGTCTTATGCTTCGCTAGGCAAGCTGACTACGTCAGGAGTGCACGAGGTTATTCTCAGTGTTGCCGGAGATGCCAACAACAAACCTATACAGGTCGAACTCAAAAACGGACAGCTCCTCCCGACCAAGAATCTCCCGACCGGAGTGACCACAAAGGTCACTGTAACTTTGCAGCGGCCCACATGGATTGCCTGGTTGGCCGGCAAGACTCAGACACTCACACTACAGAGTGCAACACCGCGGGCAAAGCTGCTCGACCCGGTTGCGATAGCATCATCTGGACAATCAGTACAATCTGATTTCTCTAATCCAGTGAGCGTCGTCTCATACTCGTACCGCTCTACAACTAGGTACCTTAAACTGGGCAAAGCCAGCACTCATGTCGACATACCTGGCTCATCAAATACTGCAGCTGGATCGCTCAAAGTAGCTGCCGCCCCTGACCCTTGGGAGACGCTACCGGCGGCATCGAACATGGTTTTCTTCCGGCAGAGCGGCTCTACGCCTGAGGCTGTAATCAGCCCAGACCTCACCAGTCTTGCACCTAAATCAACCATCACGATGACTTTCTCTCAACCAGTTGCCAAACTCTTCGGAGGCAAACTCCCCACCATCGACCCGGTTATTCAAGGAGCCAATCCAGTCAAGGGCAGTTGGCATGAACCCACACAGTACACCCTTACCTTTACGCCCACCACAGGGGACTTTTGGCCGTCAGAGAACTTCACCCTTACAACACCCGTTCCGATAGCGGTTGTAAGCCCAACTGGCGCTCTGGGAGTGACGGGAACCACCATTTCCATGAGCGGTGCTCCGATGCCAATGCTACGTCTGCAGCAACTGCTGGCACAGCTCAACTACCTGCCGGTGTCATTCAACTCGACCTCCTCTGTTGCCAACACCGAATCCGCACAATTAGCCGCGATGCAGACACCACCGCAGGGGACATTCGCCTGGCGATGGACGATGCCGACGCAGCTCACCTCGCTGTGGAGTCCCGGCAACTCCAACGTGATCACCAATGGTGCGGTTATGGCCTTTGAGGACTTCAACGGGCTTGGCTACAACAATCCGTTGAGTAATCCGCTATTATGGCCAACCCTGATCAACGACGTCATCGCTCATAAGGTTGATCCCCATCCTTATGCATGGATACAGGTGCAAAAAGCACTCCCCGAGACTCTAAACCTATGGGTTAACGGCAGCGTAGTGCTGACCAGCCCAACCAACACCGGCATAGCTGGCCTAGCTACCACCAATGGCACATTCCCAATCTACCTACGCTTCAAGCAAGACTATATGAGTGGCACCAACCCAAATGGAACCCACTATCACGATCTAGTGCACTGGATCAATTATTTTCTCGGCTCAGAAGCCGTCCATGGCTTCGTTCGGGCTAGCTACGGCTTCCCTCAAAGCTTGGGCTGTGTGGAGCTGCCGGTATCCACCGCCGCAGTCGTATATCCACAGGTCCATATCGGCACACTCGTCACCGTACTACCGAGTTAACGGCCACACTAGCCATAGCAACGCATCGACCATGTCCTGCTCCTCAAGGGCCAGACGAACCGCGCCGATAGTTGAGCATGCCTAGGGGACATGTCACATCAGTTGTCCGACCCTTCATTCGTGCCGATCAAGATACGCTCCTCGGCCTGCTCAGTGTCGGCGGTTCAATCGCCTGCTCCCTAGCTGCGCTCTCGCCAATGAGTGTACACGCACCAGTTGGACTCAATTTAAGCATTGGCGTCACCAACGCTCTCCTCGGAATCGCAATTTTGCGATGGAGACTTGGGTCGCGATCCTTGTTCCAAGTCTCGATCCTATTCTTTATGGTGTTTGAGCTCTCGGTGCTGATAACGGCGACTCATACGCAGATCGGTCTCGCTACCGACCTGGTCGCCCTGCCCTGGATAGCTGTATATGCAGCATGCTTCGCGACAGCGCGGTCATTTTTTACGCTTGCGACGGTTATGACGGTTGCCGTTATCACAGCCACCGCTCTTTCGTCGGTTTCTGACCCTTGGTTCACAACAATTCGTATCCTCCTGATAACTTGGTGCGCAAGCGTAGCCCTCCACATTTTCATAGTTGCGCTCCGACGTCGAGCGGAGACAGATGGTCTTACCCAGATACTGAATCGAAATGGGTTTTTTCGCATGGCCGTAGCGACAGGAGTTCAGCGTAGCATCCAGTCCACCTTCGTCGTCCTGCTAGATCTCGATGGCTTCAAAACCATCAATGACCAACATGGACACATAGAAGGAGATGAGATTCTACGACAAACTGCCAAGATCCTCAAGCAACACCTCCCTACGAAGACGATTCTCGCTCGCATAGGAGGTGACGAGTTCGCTATAGTCGCTGTCGCAACGGAGAGCGAGGTCCTACTCAAACAGCTCCAGCGACTGCAGTCAGCCACTCCGTGTACATTCTCATTTGGCCTCGTTCCTTGGACCGACTCCTCTAGTCTCGACGAAGCCATGGTGTTGGCCGACGAGGCACTCTACATTGACAAGCGAAACCATCGGAGTCGATTTGGGGAGTCAGCTACAGAGTGTCAACCCGAATAACGACGCCGTTCTCCGTCCAGCAATGCCAATGATCAAGTGCTACGGTAGTAGGTATGACAAGCTCTACGAGGCCCTCACTTAAACGAGACCTGAGCTCGATCGTTGGGGGTGACCACACCCTCGTAGGAACCATTCCCGAAGCCTATACCCACGACGAAGCACTTGAGCTCGATCCGGTGGAGCCAATGGCGGTAGTCTATCCGACATCTAGCCATCACGTCGGTGAGCTAATCAAATACGCCAACGCCAACCTACTCCCGTTGGTTCCCCGCGGATCAGGGACAGGGTTGTCGGGAGGAGCAAGGCCGGTAGATAACGGAGTTGTCTGCTCCTTTGAAAAAATGAATCGGATCCTCGCCATTGACACCATCGATCAGACTGCTATGGTTGAACCTGGAGTCACTCTTGACCAACTTGAACAGGCATTAACAGATACTCCCTACTTCTACCCGGTCTACCCAGGTGAGATGTCGGCATCACTGGGCGGCAATGTCGCCACTAATGCCGGCGGAATGCGCGCAATGAAGTATGGAGTAACAAGGCACAATGTGCTGGGGCTCGAGTTCATCACTGGATCCGGTGTGCGAAGTCGATCCGGGGGAGCCTACGTGAAGACGAGCTCGGGTTACGATTTAACCCAACTAATCGTGGGATCCGAGGGCACCTTAGCACTAGTCACCCGAGTGCTCCTGCGCCTCAGCCCACGAGCTCACTATCGTACCCTCGTCTTGGCTAGCTTTGGCAAGTTTGAGGACATCGCTGTCGCCGTTGACTCCATATCCCGCAGAAGCTTGCTGCCAAGCATCCTCGAATACATGGAGGCATCGGGGCTGCGTGCCATGGCCGAACACGCCGGAATCAACCTAGGCGTCACTGCTGAGGTCTCATCTTCCACGGCGGCGTACCTGATGGTGGAGCTGGAAGCGATGAATTACGATGACCTCGAGTGGCAGACCAATCTTCTGGTTGAGGTGCTAACAGGTCACAACTCTACCGAACAGTATGTACTCGATGAGACACAACGCCGAGGACTGATCAGTGCACGTGAATCAGCATTCTGGACGGTGAAAAAGCTAGGTGCCAACGTGATCCTTGATACCGTGGTGCCACGTTCGAAGTTGACTGAGCTTTTTAAAGGTGCAGCTGCCTGTGCTCGCGAGAGGAACGCGGTGTTGGTTGGAACTGGCCATGTCGGTGATGGCAACGTCCATCTATCACTCTTTCAATCCGATCCAATCGAGTGCCACGCGACAGCTAATGCGATCATCGAACTCGCCCAAGAGCTTGGCGGGACAATCTCAGGTGAGCATGGCATAGGACTCGCCAAACGCAGCTATCTGCTCGAACATGAAGACCCTGCGCGCCTCTCGCTCATGAACTCAATCAAGTCAATCTTCGATCCACTCAACGTCCTCAACCCTGGAAAGCTGCTATGACTACCGGAGCCCAACACATCCTCACAGGTCTTTCCGACGCAGGCATCGAGCTTATCTTTACCAACCCTGGAACCACCGAAATCTACTTCGTTGACGCCCTTGGAAAGGTTCCTATCCCTCGCCCGGTGCTTACACTTACGGAGGCGGTCGCTGCCGGCGCTGCCGATGGTGCGGCGCGAATTGGCGGCCAGCCCACGGCCTTACTCCTCCACCTCGGACCCGGGCTAGCCAACGCTATCGCCTACTTACATAATGCGAAACGTGCTCACTCCCCGATCGTCGTAGTCGTTGGTGACCATAGCCAGGGAGTAGCCAATCAAGACCCTCCTCTCGCCTCCGACATCGACAGCCTCGCCCACACCTTCTCTAAGGCGGTGATCCACGTAACCCAGCACGAACATCCTCGACATAGTGCGGCCCGCGCAGGCTACATAGCCGTAGATGCAACGCCAGGGATTGTCACCCTAATCGTGCCGAGCGACCTCTCGTGGAGCGAGACTAACGACATCCCGCGGCTACAGCGACCCCCTAGAACACCTCTAAACACCCCAGAATCTACGCTAGAGCGTGCGTCAGCAGCACTCATCGAACCCGATGGAACTGCCGTCATCGTCGGTGGCGACCTCCTGCGAACCGAGGGACAAGAGACTCTTGAACGCCTAACCCGGTGTCAGAACCTCACCGTCTGGGCAAACACCTTTCCTGCTCGCATGGATCGTGGCTATGGCAGACCGCGTGTGCGGCGTCTCCCCTACCTGCCAGAGATGGCCATCGCCGCCTTGGAGAACACGCGCAGGGTAGTCATCGCCGGAGGTGCTAACCCAGTCCCGTTCTTTGGTTATCCCCACCTTCCTGACCGTCTGGTAACAGAGGAGTGCGAGATCATAACGCTCACCTCTGATCCAAGTGCCGCAACTAGTTCCATCGCCGCCTTGGTGCCGAACGCGGAGGAACTCACATTATTGGGCTCAACCCATATAGAACCAGCAACTAAAGACGACGATAACGCCGCACTCAACCCTGCTAACTTTGCCTCAGTGGTTGCTGAACTACTTCCAGCTGATACCATCGTGGTCGACGAGAGCAACACGCTTGGACTAAACCTCGAGGAGGCGACCGCTAATGCAGCCGCACACACTTGGCTTCCCGCACTCACCGGTGGCGCGATCGGTCACGGGCTTGGTATGGCGATTGGAGCAGCCCTCGCAGCTCCAGAACGGCGCGTGCTCGCCTTGATCGCCGACGGGTCCTCACTATATACACCACAAGCTCTCTGGACCCACGCCTCCGAAACCCTCAACATCACAACCGTAATCCTCAGCAATCGAAGCTACGGAATTCTCAACTTCGAACTCCACCGCCTCGGGTCAGAGGCTGAGACTGAGGGTGCCAAGCGCCTTCTTTCGCTTAGTCCTCCATCGATCGATCACATCCGCCTGGCAACCGGGTTCGGCGTTCCAGCAGCCAGGGCAAGTACGGTCGGCGAACTGATAGACGCGCTCACCTCTGCATGGCTCTCAAGAGGCCCATCGTTGATCGAAGCCGAATTCTTCTAGGAGCGCAAGCAATGAGTGACAAAGTGCGCCGATGAGTTCGTCCTACATCTCAAAATCACGAGGAGCTATGCCAGAGGCGAGAGCGCTATTCATAGTCACAATCCCCTGCTAGCTGCGACGGCCCAGCCTGTCGGTCAACTGTTAGGTGCCAATACCCTTCTCTGCTTGCTGGGCTAGCTCGATCACCTCGCGTGTCGAGGCTGCGATGCAATGGCTATGGTTAGCCGCTCTTTGGGTATCCATACAACCGTTGGATACTCCTGGTCGGTTCGACTCTACACGGCGCTCGAATGCAGGGGCGCGCTTCACTCGCGCTATCACGCAGCCAGATAGCTCGAGAACAGTATCTGGGCACTGTTTACATGCAAATAGCCGCTTTCGGTCGAAGACGGCTGTACACCGCCATGGCCACCTTCAACACGAGTGCCGATACCTGAGGCAGTTCAGTGTAAGGCCTCTTTGACAACACACTCACAATATGAATGGACAACAACTAGTAGGATGTCGAACAGGAGGTATCTGCCAAGAGACGATGGGTTGAGAAGTTCACGACCGATCAATCTCTTACATCCAGGGTAGGCAAAACAGTGTTTTGATCGCGGTGTGTTTGCGAGTTGAACGATTACCCCGCCGGAATTCAACAGACATAGCAGCTTTGTGTGATCTAAGGAAGGCAAGGAGTATATCATGAGCGAGACCACGGAGTTCAACATTGGAAGCGAGGTCATCTGTAGCGATGGCACCTGCGGCGAGCTGCGGCGCGTGGTCGTGGATCCCATCGCACGGATGCTTACCCATCTTGTCGTCGAGGCTAAGTACCGTCAGAGGACCGGTCATCTCGTCCCGATCGATCTCGTAGCCTCCTCTGGATCCGAAATTCACCTGCGCTGCACCATTGCTCAATTCGAACATCTCGAGGATGCTGAAGAGACCCAGTTCATGCCCGGGGCAAATGGACAGTGGGGCTATAGGCAGGACCAGATGATGTCCCATCCCTACTACGGGTTGGGCATGGGCATGAGTGATGGCCCTCAGCCGATCACCTCCGACCGTGTCCCAGTCGGTGAGGTTGAGGTCCGTCGCGGTGAGCACGTCCATGCCGTCGACGGCACGATCGGACAGGTGCAGGGACTGGTAATCGACCCTCGAGATCATCATGTGACCCATGTACTGCTAGACGAAGGGCACCTATGGGGCAAGAAAAGGGTTGCCATTCCGATCGGATCCGTGACAGGCCTTCTCGATGGCGTCCAGCTCAACCTCACGAAGGATGAGGTGGGTAGCCTACCACCGGTGGAACTCGCTGACCAAGGGTGACCTCCGCCGATAGCGAAGCTGTTGCGGTAGTCGTCAGGCAGGTCGAATCCCAGTTCGGTATCGGCAAAAGTGAACCGGCGGTGCCACGGGTGAGATTCGCGACTACCTCCAAAACCGACGAGGTCGTGCGCGACAGCGTCAACGCCAACGACCTACAAGCGCGATTATCGAAAACTTCTGTCGTCGGGACAATGACCAGGTGATTCTAGAGAGTGCTGAGCGAATCAAGGCGTAGACATCAGTGGTGAGCGTAGTGCTATGCTCGGCGAGTTCGGACAGCAGCACAGACGACTACCCCAACACCAACTCCCAGAGAAATCAACCCGCGCGTCAGAAGGAGCGCATCTCGCACAGCGGGCTCAACGTGAGATGTCTAATACATCGACTACAGCAGATGCGAGTATTGGACGGAGTGAATCATTCCAGTATTCCGCAGAATGGCAGAAACGTAGCTTAGCTATTCGACACCTCGTTATTTGGCTAATTGGTGAGACGGCATCGAATCCCCTTGGATCAGTCCATCGACCCCTCACCCCACGAGCCATTGCGATAAAGCCGACGTTGATGCCCTTTGAGTTCGATCCAGTTCAGGTGTGAAATTTCTGCGGCCATACCGCTGGTCTCGCCGCTACGCAGTTTCGAATCCCAAGTTGCTCTCGGCACAGAATCGATCGTGATTACCCAACCTAGCTAATCGAGTACTCACCACTTAATTGGATGCTGTGGAACTCTCACTCTTAACGAACTTGCCTGGTGATTGGACCCGGACTGTCGCGCTCAGTGTCTCCCAAAACCGAACCAACGCGGTACTTGGGCACAGTAGTCACGATACTCATCGCCGAATACCGACTCGAGGTAGGACTCTTCGACGGCAATCACCTTCGAGCGCAGGATCGCTATACCGATTGGAGCAAGCAGGATAGTCACGATCGACCGGCGAGCAACTCCAACGGCGACTTGACTGCATATCATTCCGACATAGATAGGATTACGACTCATCCTATAGATGCCATCCTTGTTCAGTCGACGGACAGGAGTTCTGGGATCTGGGCTATTTCCAGCGCGGATCATGGCAAAGAAGGCCGATGCGATAAATGCTCCTCCTATGATCCCTATCGCACGGCTCACCGCTCGAAACATAGGCCGTGGAGAAACTCTCCTGCCAAGCATCCGATCCGTGACTAACCCCGCTAAGGTCAAACCAGCAACGATCAGCGGAGGCGGAATGTGCTGTGCCTCCTGGGGTACGCTGGTGTTGGCATCCTCAGACTTCATTTCACATACCCTATCACAACCACTGCTAACAGTTGCGATCGACGGTTCAGCTCAAGTGGATGCGGCTGTAGAACACCAAGCGCCAAGTTCGTAGCAGCCGGTGCTCGCGCAAAATGCTACAAAGACGACTGACCGCTCGGCACGATCTGGATGTCGATCGCAGGACGGCAGAGGGTACGCCACTTCGACACGACAGACCAGATGGGCGGTTGCGGAGGCTCCACCTCCGAGGACGGAGCCGATGTCACCACATCGATGTCCAACAACGCCTACTCGGATGAGATCTCAACGATCACCCTAGGTCAATACACCAGCGAAGCGCTCACGAGGTTGGGATGGTCATGGCGCGCGATGCACCGCAGCAGAGCTCTAAATTCACGGGTGCTATACCGAATACTCGTCACGTAGGTTTCGCTTTAGCAACTTACCGGCTGCATTGCGTGGAAGTGGTTCCGTCCGTACCGCTATCATGTCAGGGATCTTGAAACCAGCAAGCCTATCCCTGAGAAATACTCGCAAATCCTCCTGATCAATCACCACCGATGGCTGAACAACGATCGCCGCTGCCACCCGTTCTCCAAGAACATCATCTGGATACCCGAACACAGCCACATCCTCCACCCCGGGATACTCGAAGATTGCGGCCTCCACCTCCACCGTAGCGACGTTCTCGCCACCACGAATGATAAGATCTTTAAGCCGATCGACGATATGCATATAGCCGTCGCTGTCGATGACCGCAATATCACCCGTTCGGAACCAGCCGTCGTCGAACACCGCCTTGGACTCAGCCTCCTTACCCCAGTAGCCCGCGAAAACAGTCGATCCTCGCACCAGTAGCTCCCCCGGCTGACCGTCAGGCACCTCCTCTCCGAACGGATCCACCACCTTGATCGTTGCAACCGGAACCGCGGGTCCCGCTGAGCTGGGTCGCTCCTGGTAGTTCACGCCATTATTAAAGGTGACCAATCCTGCAGTCTCCGTTAGACCATATCCATTCCCAGGAAGTATCTCCGTCGACGTCCGTTCGATCATGCGGACGAGCTCGGGTGCTGATGGCGCACCACCATAGCTCACCGTCTTCACCGAAGACAGATCGAATCGATCACGTTCTGGATGTCTCAAGATCTGTTGCGCCACCGTCGGGACACCTCCAAAGGAGGTAACCCTCTCACGTTGAATCAGCTCAAGAGCCTCCAGTGGATCAAATCGTCGACTCAAAATAAACTTCGCACCAGTCGCTGTACCTGGCAATAACACTGCGACACATCCAGTCACATGAAACAAAGGAATGCTCACGAGATTGATCGCCTGCTCAACACCCGCAGCAAGATCTCCACCAGCCCGCAAGATCGTGCGGGCACCAAGATAGAGTGCATTGTAAAGTGCCTGCAGAATGTTCTCGTGAGTCAAAATCACGCCTTTGGGACGTCCGGTGGTACCAGAGGTATAAAAGATGGCCGCTGGCGTATCACCCCGGACCTCCACCAAGCGGGCACTCTCCGACCTTGCAGCTTGGATACAGGTGTCCAGCATCACAACCGACGCATCAGATGCCTCCTCGCTTCCACGCGACCATAGTGGGAGATCGATTCCACCCGAAAGCATCGCAGCGCGTTCCTGATCTACCAGCGCGAGCTTGGCTCCTGAATCCCGGAGACCATAGAGTAGCTCATCGGCAGACCACCAGGCGTTCAACGGTACTGCTATGAGTCCAGAGGCCGTTATCGCGAAGAAGCCGAATACCCACTCGGGAAAATTACGCATAGCAATTGCGACACGATCTCCAGGTTTTAGACCCGACCTCGTGAACGCATCTACCATAGCAAGGATGCGCTCCTTAGCCTCGCCGTAGGTGATCCTCTGCTCCTCGAACACCAGGTACTCCCGTGTCGAGAACTGATCAAAGTAGTCAATGGTCGCAGCCATGGAGACCGGTGCATGCCGATAACGACTGAATCCTTCCGGCGTAACCTCGAGTTCAAAAGGAGATGCAGAAGCCTGCAGTGCCTTATCAGCGAAGTCTAAGCGATAGAACCCCATAGCCCTAATCGTAGCCTAACTCACACCCTCTGCACAGCTCATCTCATCGTCCATCTGTTCTTGAACCTCTTGCACTACAAGCTTCAAAATGCCCCCGAGTGGGTCATCTCCCTGTTGTCCAACTGAGGCTATGAAATCCTTAGGAAAACTCCAGTGTTGGAGCGCACGCAGCGTGACTCCGGAAGCCGTCTCCCCGTAGCGCTCGAGTTCAATCTGTTCGCGTTCGTTCGGATCGCAATGACACAGCTCGGCAAAGCCAATCGGATCTTGCTGGGCGATCAAGACCCTCCCTAGGTTCACCATAAGCCCGGCAGCGATCGCAACCTGTGGATCGACACCCTGAGCCTTGGCAAGAACACCGGCCTTGGCCGCGATCGCCTGGCTCATAGCATTGAGCTCACTAGGATATCGCCCACTTCGTCGACTAAGCTCGGATAGGGTAATACTTCTAAGTCCGAGTGCGCCAACCACCGCACACGCAAACTGAAGGGATTGCACTACACCCGCGAGCCCATAGTATCTCGAGTTGGCCATCCGCATCACCTCGGTCGCCAGAACACTATCCCTAGCTACGATGTCGGCTATCTCAGGAAAGCCGATGGAGTCATCACCTACAGCTGCCATGACGTCAGCCAACAAGCTGCCGTCTGCGACACCAGTAAACTCGACCTCGATCGGGTGCATCAACAGGCTCGCATCTGTTTGCGGTCGTACATCGCACGGTCCGCCTTGCGAATAACTTCGCTCGCCGTATCGCCGGCCTCGATCATGGCCACTCCGACAGAGGCATGCACATTCAGGAGTGCAGTACCGACGGCGATAGCATCAAAAATTGTCTTACTCAGCAACTCCTCAAGTTCCTCCACCGACCTGTCATCATCATCAATGAGAACCACAAACTCATCTCCAGCGAAGCGATAGGCAGCGAATCCAGAGGAGGAGAGCCGATTTGCCACTTCGATGAGAACGCGATCGCCGGCGAGGTGTCCAAGCGTGTCATTTATCAACTTGAAGTTGTCAATATCACAAAACCCGATCATCGAACTACCAAGAGTCGCTGCAGCCAACTTTCCGAGCCGGTCCGTGATGTCGCCCTCTAAACGTCTACGGTTTGCCAGTCCCGTGAGTGCATCATGGTCGACCTCGAAGGTCAGACGAGCCTCGTTGGCGACCTGCTCTGTTACGTCCTGCACGGTACCGATAAAGGAGACACTCATATCCCGAGAGGTCACGGGGACCAGCGAGATATCGAGGGTACGCTCACCGGAGCGCTGTGCGGTGATCTTTGCTGTGGTGCGAACAGGAACACCGGTCAAGGCTGTCAAGGCTAATCCACGTAGAAACCCGCGGTCCTCTTCGGCAAAAACCTCCAACCAGTTCATTCCAAGGAGATCTGTGGGGATCGTACCGAAGATCGCAGCCAAGGATGTGTTGACATAACCAAGGCGCAGGCCGCTCTCGGATATCAAGATGCCGATGGGAAGATTGTCAGCCAATGCCTGCAGTTTTCGAAAGTAATCGGCGCTTTTATGGTCTTCGTAGTCAGCCATAGCGAACTCTAGCATCCACGTCTCCGCTGACACCAAGGTGGTAGTGATAACCACGTCAAGCAGATAACCGGTGGCGTGTCGCAGTGCTGCCTCAGTAGAAGAGCGACGGAGTCTATCGAGTTTGAGACCCCCGGCGATCGGAAGATCTCTGCCGATCAGATCCTCGCGTGCCGTTGCCAAAAGATCTGTCAATGCACCGTTGACCCAGAGTACCCGTTCCGCCTCCACCAGGGCCAAAGGCCGCTGCAGTACCTCCAAGTACCGAACCAACGATTCATCCATAAAGGCTATATCGGCAGAATAGAGCGATTATTAACCGAGAACCATACGAATCAACAGCGCCAAATAGCAAGTCAGAGAGTGGCGCTGGGCCTATAACCGTAGCCCCAACGCGACCGCAGAAAATGCGAAAATGCAAGCCAACAAAATAGTGATCCGATCAAGATTCTGCTCTGCTACCGTCGAGCCTGCAGCGGTTGAACCAACGCCGCCACCCATGAGGTCTGATAGCCCACCCCCTTTGCCGGAGTGCAGCAGAACAAAGACGAGCATTCCGAGCGCGGAAACCACCTCAAAGACAACAAGAATCGCCGTTAACACCGAACCTCCTACAGACCAATACAAACAAAATCTTTCAGGTACAGCCTACGCTCCAAGCTAGCTTATCCACACCGATCCTGGATCACTCGAACCCGATTATAGGCATGTGCACACTCGCCATGGAGCGAACGATCTAAGAGGGCTTGAAGCTGTCAGCACTTAGCCGACTCAGGCAGCCCTAATCAACTGTGCAAAAACCTCGGCATCCAGGCTAGCACCTCCAACCAACAGCCCATCGATATCCTCGAGGCTCATGAACTCTCTCGCGTTGCCGACACTCACCGATCCCCCATACTGGAGTCGGATCCTAGCGGCGATCTCATCACCAACTCTGCGCCTCAAGAGCTCACGAAGCGACCGACCAACGCCCTCTACCACCTCTGGATCAGCCGACTCACCAGATCCAATAGCCCAGACCGGTTCGTAGGCGATCACGATGGTATCAAGCGCCTCTAGCGGATAGGTGTTAAGAATCGGGTCGATCTGCGCGGTAAGCACATCGAGCGTCAGTCCGCTCTCACGTTGTTCGTGAGACTCTCCAAGGCAGACGATCGGACGCATGCCAGCTTGCTGAACTGCCAACGCCTTTTGAGCC
Organism: Ferrimicrobium sp.; assembly: GCA_027409005.1. Lineage (GTDB taxonomy): Bacteria > Actinomycetota > Acidimicrobiia > Acidimicrobiales > Acidimicrobiaceae > Ferrimicrobium. The sequence goes on from DAHZQE010000372.1 coordinate 16,221, forward strand.
ACCTGCTCCGAGGTCTCGCCAAAGAGATGGCGTCGCTCAGAGTGACCGACAATCACGTATCCGACCGCCAACTTCGAAAGCATCTGTGCGGACACCTCACCCGTGAATGCACCGGAGAGTTGATCGGAGACATTCTGTGCCCCTAAGGTAAATGGCATACGATCCGCCTCAAACGTCAGTTGGAGCGATCGCAAGGAGGTGAACGGAGGATGTATCGCGATCTCTGCATACCGAAAATCCTCCGGTCGCAAAAGATGATACAGCTTCTGAACGAGAGCGATCGCCTCAAGGTGATTGAGGTTCATCTTCCAGTTGGCGGAGATCAAGCGCACTCGATGGCTGACGGGGTCAGGGCTAGGGAGTAGATCGTCTAACTTGCGATTCATCATGGCTCCCTCGAGTGGCGAAGAGCAGCGAGTCCAACGAGATCGCCGTGTTCAAGGTACTCAAGGGTGGCACCTCCACCAGTGGAAAGATGGGAGACATTCTTGGCAAGTCCAGCCTGATGAAGCGCTGCAACCGAATCACCACCGCCGACCACGCTATAGGCTTCAGAGCGCCCAATGGCCGCTGCCACCCCATCGGTTCCCTGTCGAAAGCGAGGGTCTTCAAAGACCCCCATTGGACCGTTCCAAAGAATCGAACGCGCATCTACGAGAATCTCTCCAAAGCGCTCCACGGTCGCAGCACCAACATCGAGTCCCCTGTACCCAGCTGGCACTCCAAGTCCGAATCGTTGCGGCTCACCGGTTCGCTCGCCTTCACCAAAGCTGTCTCCGGTGGCCAGCCCCATGATATCGAGAGGAAGCACAACCTTTCCTGTGTCGAGCAGGTGTTGGCACTGATCAATCATCTGTTCCTCTACTAGTGAGTCTCCGACCTCCACTCCTCTAGCAGCTAGGAAGGTAAAACACATACCTCCGCCAACCAAGAGCGTATCCACCTGACGCACCAAGGCGTTGAGTAGCCCGAGCTTATCGGAGACCTTAGCTCCACCCAACACCGCCACATAGGGGCGGGCAGGCGCCTCGAGCAACAATGTCAGGTTCTTAACCTCCTCAAGCAAGGTGATCCCACCTGCGGATGGAAGCAGCGGAGGGACACCGACAATCGAGGCATGTCGACGATGAGACACCCCAAAGGCATCGTTAACGTAGACGTCGAATCCAGCCGCTAGCTCAGCTGCAAAACCAGGATCATTCGCCTCCTCCCTTGGATCGAAGCGCAGATTCTCAAGCACCTCGACCTCAGGGAAGTGGTCAGCGATTACAGCCCTAACCGGCTCCATATCGAAGGCCGAATCAACTCCCTTTGGACGCCCTAGATGCGAACAGACCACCACCTCGGCACCTGCTTCGCGTAGACGCGCGATTGTAGACAGGGCAGCATCGATGCGAAAACTATCTGCAACCACACGCGTCCCATCAGGAGCGGTACGCAGCGGGACGTTTAGATCAGCACGCAACAGGACACGGTGGCCGGGCCGAAGCTCAAGATCGTCAATAGTAGGTATCGCCGACGGCCTCACAGGCTGTGGATCCCTCGTCCTACCACCATCGCCAGATCAACTAGACGAGATGAATAGCCCCACTCGTTGTCATACCAACCAAACGCCTTGACCAGACTTGTCTCATTGCCAAGGTCGAGCACCGTTGTAAGCAATGAGTCGAAGGTACATGATGCTGGCGAACCGACAATATCAGTTGAGACCAGAGGCTCCTCCGAGTAGACCAGCACAGACGCGAGTGGACCCTTCGTGCTCGCCTCGCGAAAGGCAAGGTTAACATCCTGGGCAGTGATGGAGCCGCGTACCACCATCGTCACGTCGGTCAAGGAACCATCGGCCACTGGAACCCGAATAGCCACCCCATCTAGCCGCCCCTGCATAGCAGGAATTACCAGCGACGTAGCCTTCGCCGCCCCGGTCGACGTGGGGACTATGTTGACGGCTGCAGCCCTGGCGCGGCGCAGATCCTTGTGCGGAAGGTCGAGGAGGTTCTGATCATTTGTATAGGCGTGCACAGTCGTCATGAGCCCCTGATTGATGCCAAAGGCATCGTCCAACACCTTCACCATAGGGACAAAGCAGTTAGTGGTGCAGGAGGCGTTTGAGATGATCTTGTGTCGCTCAGGGTCGTATTCGTCATCATTGACCCCAACTACGAAGGTACCGTCGACGTTGGTCGCCGGCGCCGAGATCAGCACCCGCTTTGCACCAGCGGCGAGGTGCGCCGCTGCTCTCTGGCCATCGGTGAAGATACCGGTCGACTCGATCACGCAATCGACGCCAAGCTCACCCCAAGGGAGCGCAGCCGGGTCACGCTCGCTTAGCACTCGCATTCGCTGTCCGCCCGCAACCAGATCATCGCCATCGAGTCGCACCTCGCCAGGGAAACGTCCTTGGGTGGAGTCATGCGCCAAGAGATGCGCGTTCACGCTTGGGGAGGTGAGGTCATTGATCGCCACGATCTCAATCGGGTGACCACCAGCCGCAACTGCCCTAACAAAACTACGCCCAATACGTCCAAAACCGTTGATTGCCACACGATATGCCATCAATACCCCTTACATTCTCACTGGTCCATCGCCGTCGAAAAGAGTCAGAAATGCTAGGTCAAGAACCTCACACTAGACTCGCCGCCCAACCTGAGCCGTGCAGGTCAACTCTAGCGGCATGAACTCCTGCTCCTGTAGACGACGCGCAACCTCTACCTTCGTTGTCCGATCTTGGCCAAACTAGTAAACGCACTTGCCAACAACGATGGACTATGCCGTACACCGTCCTCACTCAAATGTCCCTCCCAAACCGAGAGCCTCGCGCGCCCACCAAGATCGGTCACCCTCGACTTAGCCTCGACAAACTTATGCGCTACCACGACGTCTGGCACTATACCGTGGTCAACAAGGGCCAGGATGGTTCGGTCGGTATCATAGTGGCGTGTCTCAGCCTCCTGAGGAGCAAGGTTAGCCACAAACACCACCACTGCTCGGGTATCGCAGAGGGCCTTAACCATACCTGGGGCGAGTGCAGTTGCTAGGACGCTGGTATAGAGAGAACCGGGCCCAAGGACCACCACATCGGCGCCGATCACCTCAGCCACCGCAGCCTCAAAGGGAGGAACATCAGGTTCGATCCAAACCCTGGCGACCGACGGTGACCAGTGGACCTCTAACTGTCCAACCAGAGGGTTACCAAGGGTATCTACTCCATGAAGTTCAAGTGGGGCATTGCTAACCGGCAACACGCGCGCATCGAGGTCACCAAGCGCCCTCAACTCCTCTAACGCCGCGTCAAGGCTTCCTGTCTTTTCGAGCAGGCCGAAGAGCATGAGATTGCCGAGGGCATGTCCAGCTAGCTCTCCCGTCTGAAACCGATACTCTAGGAGGCTGGCTAGCTGCGAATACTCCCCTAGTAGGTTAGAGACGGTAAGACGAGCATCGCCAAGAGCTGGACAGTCGTGCCAAAACTCTCGGAGCCGACCGCTCGAGCCACCGTTATCGGCAACTCCAACGATCGCTGTTACCTCATCGGCGATTGTGCGCAGCGCCTGCAACGAAGCCGCCAGCCCGTGACCCCCACCAAGTGCCACAGCGCGCATTACTCTGTCCGTTCCAAGTCACGATGGGAGGTCTGCACCGAGAACCCGGCCTGCGTGATTCGCCTCGCCACCAACTCTGCTATCACCACCGAACGGTGTCGCCCCCCTGTGCAACCAACGGTGACGTTGAGATAAGACTTCCCTTCCGCCACAAACCGCGGGAGCAGAAACTCGACCAGAGGCCAAAGGTGTTCGAGGAAGGGAGTGGTATCTGGTTGCGCAAGCACAAACTCCCGGACCTCTTGATCAAGACCAGACTTTGAACGTAGCTGTGAGTACCAATACGGGTTGGGCAAAAACCGGGCATCGAACACGAGATCTGCATCCAGGGGAATCCCATACTTATACCCAAACGAGGTCACTCGAACCTGAAGCCGCTGGCGAAGTGCAGTAGGATCAGCGAGTTCGAGGACCCTAGCACGCAGATCATGGACGCTCAAAGCTGACGTCTCCACAATCACATCAGCGAGATCTCGCACCTTCTCCAGCGAGACTCGCTCAAGGGCGATCGCCGGTGCCAATCCCTCGGCCACTATCGGATGTCGGCGCTTGGTTCCCTCAAAACGCGAGATCAACACGTCATCGCGCGCCTCGAGGAAAATCATCTGAACATCAATCGGTGCCGCCTTGAGCTCGTCTATCAACTCGACGAGCTGGAAGAAGTCGTTGTTCGAAGGGTATCCAAGGACCAGGGCGAGCTTGTCGATGCTGCCCTGGGACCCAAGCTCAACAACCTTTGAGATCAGCGAGAGAGGGAGGTTATCTATGACGAACCATCCAGCATCCTCAAGCGCCGCACCCGCTGTTGAGCGCCCTGCCCCCGACATTCCAGCGACGACAACCAACTGGCTCATGGGCGACGCTCAAAATGCAAGACGAGCAGGCGAGGGTACTCCTGGACCTGCCTATACTCGTCGGCACGAGCCACGAAACCAGGGGGAGGAGCTGGTTCTTCCATGCCGACGAGAGTCAATCCCCTGTCGCTAGCACGGTTGACATACTGAGAAAGTGGGCGATGGACAAAGGGTACAAATACCTGCGCATCCACCTCCTCCATCTGGATGTCTTCACGAAGATACGGGCCAAGTCGCCAGTACTGCTCACCGAGTTCAACGTCATCGATGAAGCCTGACCCTGGAGTCTGGAGGATCGGATGGTTGAGAAGGAGTAAGAATCGACCGCCAGCCTCGAGAACTCGCGCCACCTCCGCCAAGACCTCGTCGAGCTCTATAACGTGCTCTAGGACGAGACAGATAAGGACGGCATCGAAGCTCCGATTCTGAAAAGGAAGCGCCGCCCCAGTCGCTAACACGGCTGACGACCCACGGATACGAGCCGTAGTTAACTGGGCATGAGAGCTATCGAGTACTACGGTATCGGCACCATCGTCAGCGAGAACGCGAGCTAACTGACCATCACCACCGCCAAGGTCTAACACCCTATGCGCACCACGAAGACCTAGACGCACGATCGGCTTTATCTGCTCCTCATACTCGGCGTCACTACCCTCCGTAAACCCAGCCTGCCACCAGGACGCATTGGTCTCCCATGACTCACGCAAAATAAGTGGCCACTCCGGCAGCGAACGAAATGCTTCGAGATCCACTTCTACTCCTCGCTTGGGCTACTCGTCGTACCGTAGACTTTAGTCAGTTGCTCTAGGAGTTGCGTGGCCACGGCCCGGGGTACGATCTTTGTAGCCACGAGTTCGTCCTGAGAAGCTTGAGCAATCTCAAATACAGAGCCGTAATGTGCCAGCAGTTTCGAGCGCCGTTTGGGGCCCAGGCCCGGAATCTGGTCGAGCACCGACTGCTCTGCGGTGATGGTACGCCGTCGTCTGTGGTAGGTGATTGCGAATCGATGCGACTCATCCCGGAGCATCTGTAGCAAGTAGAGTGCTTGGCTGCCTCGAGGCAAGCGCAGCGGCTCACTGAGCTGAGGACGATAGACCTACTCGAAACTCTTGGCAAGAGATGCGAGCTCGATCGACGAGCTCAGTCCGAGCTCCGCTAGGACGCGAATGCCGACCGAAAGTTGACCAGCACCACCGTCGAGTAGGATCAGGTTAGGTCGATAGGCGAATCTCCTACTCCTATCGAGATCGCCTTGCTGCTCGGCGAGCAGGCGGCTAAGTCGTCGGCGCAACACCTCCTCCATGGCAGCAAAGTCATCATTCTTCGGGATAGATACCCCGAAGTGGCGATAGTCCCGATGCTTCATCAAGCCATCTTCCATAACAACCATCGACCCAACATAGTTGGTCCCCTGAAGATGGCTCATGTCATAACACTCGATTCGCAGGGGAGACTCACGAAGGTTCAAGCGTCGAGCCAGATCAACGAGTGCCTCTGCTCTAGCGTTGTGGTCGCTTGCACGCCGAGTCCGATGTCGGCGAAACTCCTGACGTGCATTCTCTGTCGCCGTCGCTACTAGTGCACGAGGTCTTCCACGCTGCCCAACGCCACACTGCACCCTTCTCCCGGCCAGCTCACTAAGCAACTGCTCCAGCCGCTCCTGATCGGCTATTGGAGCTGGAAGAATCACCCTGGACGGATAGTCGAAGGCCTTCTCTGCGTAGTAGAGCTCTAAGACCCGCGTCAGCATCTCCTCCTGGGTGAGGTCCTCAACTAGATCAACGACGACGCCATTGGTGCCAACGACGCGACCAGCGCGCACTCGAAGCGCCTGCAGGCTCACCTCGAGCTCGTCTGCGCTAAACCCAAATACGTCCATATCGGCATCGCTGCTGACGACCATCTCCTGCCGTTCAAGAACGCTGGTGATAGCCTCTAGCTGGTCCCTGTACCTCGCAGCCTGTTCAAACTCAAGCGCCTTAGCCGCCTGTCGCATCTTGGCCTCTATGCCGTTGGCGAGCTCAGTTCCTTGCCCACCAAGGAACTGAGAGACACGCTCCACCATCTCGCGGTATTCGGCCTGAGTAACCGCACCGATACACGGTCCGACACATCTACCGATATGGTAGTACAAGCACGGTCGGCCATCACGAGTATGCCGGGCTAGTTTGGCAGCCGAACAGCTCCGGAGCGGCAACGCCCGCAGAAGCAGATCGAGCGTCTCTCTTGCTGCACCCGAACTTACATATGGACCAAAATAACGAACCTTGGAGCGGCGTGCTCCTCGTACCAACATCGCGCGTGGCCACTCCTCGTTGGTGGTAACAGCAATCATCGGATAGCTCTTGTCGTCACGCAACCTGATATTGTAACGCGGGTGGTGTTCCTTGATCAACGAGTACTCAAGCATGAATGCCTCTGCGTCGCTGGCGACCGTGATCCAAGTTACGGACTCAGCAACCGCCAACATAGCACGAGTCTTACCAGCTAAAGTCTCCGGAGAGACGAAGTAGCTCGATAGTCGATTTCGCAACGACTTCGCCTTGCCAACATAGATCACCCGACCCTCGGCGTCACGGAACTGGTACGAACCAGGTTGATCAGGGATCGAGGCTTTGTTTGGTCGCTCAATCACGACGCAGCAGAGGCGCTAGGAACTGGCCCGTGTAACTGGCTGAGGCAGCAGCGACCTCTTCGGGAGTACCTGTAGCCAGTATCTGCCCGCCCCGTTCACCCCCATCAGGGCCGAGGTCAATGAGATAATCTGCCGTCTTGATAACATCTAGATTGTGCTCGATGACGACAACTGTGTTGCCTTGATCAACCAGAGTATGCAGGACAACGAGGAGCTTTCGAACGTCTTCGAAATGTAAGCCAGTAGTGGGCTCGTCGAGTATGTAGAGAGTCTTGCCGGTCGATCTCCTAGCCAACTCACTCGCGAGCTTGACTCGCTGAGCCTCCCCACCAGACAGAGTGGTTGCAGGTTGTCCGAGACGAACATAACCAAGACCGACCTCATCGAGGGTCACCAGGTGTCGCACGATCGGCGGTTGTCTGGCAAAGAACTGGCGCGCATCCTCAATCGGCATGGCAAGAACATCGGCGATCGAATGATCACGGTAGGTGATCTCCAACGTCTCACGGTTGAAACGAGCTCCGTTACAGGCCTCACAGGTCACAAAGACGTCCGGCAGAAAGTTCATCTCAATCCGGTTGGTGCCCTCTCCGCTACAGGCTTCGCACCGACCACCCTTGACGTTGAAGGAGAAACGTCCTGGCCTATAGCCACGAGCCCGAGCCTCAGGCATCTCAGCGAACAGCTTCCGAATGTGATCGAACATCCCTGTGTAGGTGGCCGGGTTAGACCGTGGAGTACGACCAATGGGCGACTGGTCTATGTCGATGACCTTGTCAATCAACTCAAGCCCAGTAATACCCTTGTGCCTGCCGGGTATATCGCGTGAACGATTGACCTCAGCCCGAGATGCCTTGAAGAGGATCTCGTTGACCAGTGACGACTTGCCTGAGCCCGCCACACCGGTAACGCAGGTGAAGACGCCAAGAGGGAAGGCCACGTCGATGTCCTTGAGATTATTTTCACGAGCTCCGTGAACGGTGATAAAACCACGTTCAGGGATACGACGAGCCTCAGGGACAGTCACACTTCGTCTTCCAGACAGATAGGCCCCAGTCAACGAGGACTTAGAGCGCAGCAGATCCTTAACCCTACCCTCAAACACGACCTGTCCGCCGTGCTCGCCGGCTCCAGGCCCAAAGTCGATAACGTGGTCGGCAGCACGAATCGTATCTTCGTCATGCTCGACGACTATGACTGTGTTCCCCTGATCGCGTAACTTCACAAGCGTATCGATAAGTCGATGATTATCGCGCTGATGGAGTCCAATGGATGGTTCATCGAGCACGTAGAGAACGCCAGCGAGGCCAGATCCAATCTGCGAGGCCAACCGGATTCGCTGTGCCTCGCCACCTGATAACGTGGCTGCGCTACGAGATAGCGTGAGATAATCCAGTCCTACATCGACCAGAAATCGCAATCTGGCAGAGATCTCCTTGAGAATCTGGACTGCAATTTGGCGCTCGCGCGAATCAAGGCTGAAGTGTTCGAGTCGGTCGAGTGCCTCACCTATCGGTAGCGCAACTAGGCGATCGATGGATATGTCATCGACGGTCACCGCTCGCGCCTCCGCCTTGAGTCTGGTGCCCTGACACCCTTCACATGGCACCTGACGCATGAACGACTCAATTATCGCCCGTGTGGTCTCGGTCTCGACCTCACCATGGCGGCGCTTCAAAAAGTTGACGACGCCTTCGTAAGTGAAGCTGTAGGAGCGTTCGCGACCTCGACGATCGACATACTCATGGAGGACCTTATCATCGACTCCATAGAGGATTACATTGCGCTGTTCCTCGTTTAGCGAGCCCACCGGTTTGGTCAGCGGAATCTTGTACTCTTTGGCGACTCGCTCAAGCATGTGTTCGAGATAGTCGGCACGGAGGGCACTAAACGGTGCTACTGCACCTTGGAGCAGCGACCGCGAAGGATCCGGCATCACCAGTTCTTCATCGACCTCAAAACGCATGCCAAGCCCGGAACAGACCGGACAAGCACCAAACGGTGAATTAAAGGAGAAGTTTCTCGGTTCGAGCTTCCCGAGCGAGATTCCACAAGCCACACAGGCGAGCTCCTCAGAGTATCGCTCTGTACGTATGACCTGACGATCTTCATCAACCTCAAGCACATCCACACGACCCTTGGTCACCCCCAACGCCGTCTCCGTCGACTCGATCAGCCGCCGAACATCTGTGGGGCTCACGCGCAAACGATCGACGATCACCGAGATCGAGTGCGCCTCATAGCGTTCGAGTGTCACCTGCTTGCGCTCACTGAGTTCAACGAGCTCCTCGTCGATCATGACTCGGGCGAATCCCTGTTTAGTGAGGTCGTCGAGCAACGCCTGGTACTCGCCCTTACGCTCCCGTACCAAAGGAGCGGCGATCATAACCCGACGATCAGCAAAGGTCGAGGCGATGAGATCAACTATCTCCTGCGGGGTTTGCTGAGACACCTCGCGGCCACATTGCGGACAGTGTGGATGTCCGATCCTAGCAAACAACAACCTAAGGTAGTCATAGATCTCGGTTACGGTGGCGACAGTGGAGCGTGGGTTATGAGAGGCAGTCTTCTGGTCGATAGAGATAGCTGGAGAAAGCCCCTCTATAAAGTCGACATCGGGCTTCTCCATCAATCCAAGAAACTGTCGTGCATATGACGAAAGCGACTCTACGTAGCGCCGTTGGCCCTCGGCGAAAATGGTGTCAAAAGCCAACGAACTCTTCCCGGAGCCAGAGAGACCAGTGAACACAACAAGGCGATCCCTCGGAATATCTACCGAAATGTCCTTGAGGTTATGCTCACGCGCACCTTGCACTCTGAGAATATCAGGCATACCCATCCACCTTAACGGGCGCTCAAGGCACGCGTCACAACATCGATCTTCGCTTCGATCTCAGCCACCTCTGAATCGACCTGGGAATCTGCAACAATCCCAGCGCCAGCGACTAGATCCAAACGGCCATCCACGACGCTCGCCCCTCGAATCGAGAGATAGACCTCACCGTCACCGAATGGATCCGTGAGACCAACAATCCCGGCGTACTTGCCACGAAAGATCTCCAATTCACGCAACATCTCGACAGCACTGATCCGCGGAACACCTGAAACTGCTGCAGTTGGGGCGATAGCCAACACCACATCTGCGAGCGTCACCCCGGGCAGGAGCCGTCCTCGCATAGGTGTAGCCAGGTGAATCAGACGACCAGCGTCAAAGAGTACCGGGCGTGCGGGTCTATCTAGCTCCTTCACAAAGCCGCCAAGATCGTCGCACAACTGCTCCACCATTAGCCGATGTTCGAACAGGTCCTTTGAGGAGTTCAACAACGCCACCTGACCGCCCCTCAAGGCGGTCCCGGCGAGCGGACGAAGCGAAAGCAGATTGCCTGATTTTGCGGCCACCAGCTCGGGCGAGGCACCAAAGAAGCCATCGACGCAGTAAAGGTGGCTCGCCGGATGTGCCTTCTTTAACCGAGAAAGGGCACCACCGATGGAAAATCTCTCGGTCACCTCCTGCGTTGCATGCCCGGCGACCACGAGTTTTGTGAGTTGCCCCTGATCGATCGCGAGCTTAGCGAGCTGAATTCGACGCGACGTGGCCTCTAAGTCATGGACGCGATCCCCTTGGAGGAGGGCACCTCCGGCGACTATACGCACATCTGAGGCGAGCCCAAAAATACCTAGCTCGGATGCAGCACGCGGATGCGCCTCATAGACATCAACCTCGAGACGATCCCTGCCCGCCACCAGAACGACAGGGTAGCTTCGAACTTGAAATGACTCCGAGACAAGAAAACCACTAGACAGGAAACATGGTCCGGGCTGGCTGATACCAGGGTCGGATGCGCACAGAACGGGTTGTCCTACGCCCACGTAGAGACTGCCAGCAGCCTCAACCAGTTGGAAAGGGATGTGGTGGGCCTCAAGACTCGTAATGAATCCATAGAGAAGACCGGCTCCAAACGACCCGACCATAGACAAACCGGCAAGAAACCTCACACGCCTCTCCGTTTTGCAATCAGTAGCTGTGCCGCGCCGAGTCCGACAACGATACGCTTTAAGTCAACAAACCCACTCTGTTCAAAGAGTTCAACAAACCGATCCTCAGAGGGCAAATATGAAACCGACTGAGGGAGATACCGATAGGCAACCTTGTCCGATGAGATCAGGCCACCAATCAAGGGGACGAGTGATCCAAAGTAAAATCCATGCAGCTCGCGTACTACTTTGCTCTTTGGTGTTGCTACCTCCAGCACTCCAAGAACACCACCCGGCCTCAACACCCTAGATACCTCAGCGAGCACTCCGGCGAAGTCAGCAAAATTGCGGACGGCGAAACCGGAGCTGACTGCATCAAAACTCGCATCAGCAAAGGGCAGGGCCTCCCCCACCGCCTGCACCAGCGGCGCAAACGGCTCCGCCCTGCGCAACATCTGATAGGAGAGATCAAGCCCGTAGACCTGGACACCCTTGGTCGACCAAGCCTTCAGAAAATCCCCAGTGCCACAGGCGAGATCGAGGACCTGTGCGTGAGCTCCCAATTGCATCTCACGTATCAACCTAGAACGCCACCCTTGATCAAGACCGAACGTCATTACTCTATTTACAATATCATAAGTTCCAGCTATACGATCGAACATCTCTCGAACATAAGGCTGCTTCGCTCCCTCTCCAGGGAGCACACTGTCGCTCTGCATCATCCTAGTGATCTAACCATTCACAGAGCTGAACGATTCCTCGACCAGCCACTATCAGCGAGCTGTGCGCCACAGTGGCGGCAGCGTGGGTAGGCCCTGGAAGTCGGACGGTCGCATTGCGGGCAAGAACTGGCTTTTATCTCGCCAGAAGCGACTTTTCGAACGATCGAAACCAACATACCGCCGACGGCAACCACAAACATCCCCTCGAGGATATCCCGCGGGATGTGCGCAACCACAAACGCCATTAGAACCATTTTTGCATCTTCCTGCCCGCGGCCACCTCGGCCATCAGAGTCATTCTAGTCACCCCGCCCAATGGAACTCGATGCCCGAGAGCAGGCTGTCAACTCTTGGATCGACCCGACGACCGCTGCGCACCCGTCGCCATAGTGGATTCATTAAACAGATACGCTGACCTAGGGTCCGCCAGACCGTCGGCGACCTTGGTGAACTCGTCAGCAGATGGATCCTTGGGTGCGAATTTCAACGATGATGGCACCATCTCCGCTCGCACTCTAGGCAACACCTCAGGATACTTCTCCTGCAAGAACAGGATCATCTTCTCCCTCAGTTCACACTCAAGATTCCAGGACCTCGAGCTGTCAGGCGAGCTCATCACGAACCGCAACTGCATCGTCGACACACCGAGCTGGGTTACCTGCATACGTGCAACCGAACCGTCCCAATCCGGCGAGGAGGCGAGGATCGCCAGATACTGTTCACGAATCGCCGCAACCGGTGCCGTGTAGTCGAGCTCTATGTGGACGATACCGAGGATATCCGATGTAGTTTTGGTCCAGTTCTCAAACGGATTTGTGATGAAATACGAGATCGGCAGCACCAAACGTCGAAGATCCCAAATTCTCACCACCACATAAGTGAGCGAGATCTCCTCAACCCTCCCCCAGTGTCCCTGAATGACGACCACATCGTCCAGTCGGATCGGCTGAGACACAGCAATCTGAATTCCTGCAATCACATTGGATGCCACCGGCTGGACGGCGATACCGGCGATTATGGTCAAAATCCCTGCCGAGGCGAGCACTCCAGCTCCCACCAATCGTACGGATGGAAATGAGAACAGAATCACTGCGAGAGCAATTAGGGCTATCACCACCACGATGATCCTTCGAAACACTCGAATCTGGGTCTGGAGGCGTCTTGCCTTCAGGTTATCGACCGCATCGATGTGATAGTAGTAGAGGACAGCGTCCTCTATCGACTCCACCAGCCGGGCCAGACCCCACGCCACTACGGCGATCAGCAAAATCCAGATAGCATGACGAATATCCATCTCCGCCGAGACTGAGGCCTTGACGTAGTGCAACGACGCGATCATGAGCAACAACGGAACGAGTGCCCTTACCGGCCCTCTAAGCCTGCGAAGTGCTGCAGTGCGCACGGAATTTGGATGACGTGCGTTTACCCAGCGAGTTAGGCGAATAACTGCGAAGGCGATAGCAATGCCAACCACGAGCGCAACCAGAAGGGCTGGAAGCGCCTTTACATACTGTTGAAAAAGATTGCTCAATATCTGCGGGCCTCCTCGGATACTCGCCTAACAGTGTAGAGCCTGAACCCCCGTCGCCCGAAGATGATGCTACGCTTGGTCACATGCCAACACCAGTTCATGGAGTCGAAGGGCTCAAGCAACTCGTAGGAGTCGATCTTGGATTTACGCCATATCGCACTATAAGCCAAGAACGAATCGACACTTTTGCCGACGCCACCGACGACCATCAGTGGATTCATGTAGATACTGACGCCGCTAAGAAGGGCCCGTTTGGGACCACTATCGCGCACGGCTTCTTAACTCTATCACTAGTCTCTGCAATGCTGCCCGAAGTTCTCTCGGTTGACGGAGTCTCAATGGGAGTAAACTACGGCGCGAATCGGGTCCGCTTTCCATCGCCAGTTCCTGTGGATAGCCGCGTTCGTCTCGGCGCCACCGTAGCCGAGGTCACAGACGTCGCAGGGGGAGTCCAGGTTCAGGTGAACGTTACCATCGAGGTCGAGGGTGCTCCAAAACCCTCGATGGTTGCCGAAATTCTGTTCCGCTACTATAGCTGACTCCTGCTGACAACATACGATCGGCGCTGCAACTCACCAGAGCACAGATGGTAGGCACCCATGGTTTGCCTTCATCTTGGTATAAACAGACGGTATGCAGCGGTCACGATGCCCAACCACAGTGGCTACAGTTCCAGGCGCACCTGCTAAACGTCACCAGCCATTTTGCGCCCTAACGACGGCTACACCAGAACTTCGTAGGATCGCAATCCGGCTCGGACAGCAATGTATCGGATCCAACAACACCCATTCACCTGAACAACGTTAGCAACCAAGGTAGCGCCCATGCGAAAACCAGCGAACCCAGTTCGCGGGTTAACAACTCTGTGGCTGCTCGGAGACCGAGCTTAGCCGATTACGAAATCCAGCGGCGGTTGATAGCTAATGAATTGCCACCACTCCAAGTGTCCATAATCCAACTGCTAGGACAAGAATTAGCAGCAACATGGTCACGGCAAGCTTGAACACCAGCCGTACCCCCACCAAGACCAAGACAACTATGACCAAGAACTCAGGCCAGCTACTGGACCCACTGAGATGCACCGGCAACCCCTCTCTTCCTCGACCACCTGAGAATGGTCGGGCGCCTCGTTAGCCTACCGCATCAAAGTGATAGTTAGAGTAAGGTCAATCGGATGGGGCATCACATCGATCAAGGGTGGTCAGAACTCACGCAGCTAACCAGCAGCGACGATATACCATCGGAGACTTCGGTGATCCCAGGCGCACCGGAGCTCGGTAAGAAGGAGGCGAAAAAGATCCGACGCCGGGCGGTCAAGAGACTCGTCGCGCTCCAAGAGGCGCTCTACGCACAGGCGACAGACGGAGTACTTGTAGTTCTTCAGGGTCTTGACACTGCTGGAAAAGATGGAACGATTCGCGCTGTTTTCGGCGGAGTCAATCCCCAGGGTGTGAAGGTGCATGGTTTCAAGGTTCCAACCCCCGACGAAGCAGCTCATGACTACCTGTACCGCATCCACCAAGCCGTCCCCGCACGAGGTGAGATCGGCGTATTTAACCGATCGCACTACGAAGATCTCATCGTTCCGCTAGCAACCAAGAAGATGACAGAAAAAGCGTTCATGACACGCATCGACGAGATCCATGAATTCGAGAGCTACCTTCTCGAACAGAAGATCACGATCGTGAAATTATATCTTCATGTCTCCTACGAGGAACAAGGAAGGCGGCTGCTAAGCCGGCTGAAGAATCCAGAGAAGCATTGGAAGTTTTCGCCGAATGACCTCACTACTCGCGAACACTTCAGTAGCTTTTCTGAAGCCTACAGACGCATCATACCTGCCACCTCGTTCGATGAACTACCGTGGCATATCATCCCCGCAGATCAGAGATGGTATCGCAACTCGGTCGCATCCTCCATCGTCACCGAAGCCGTTGCCGCGCTTGCACCTCACGCCCCCGAAATCGATATCGCCCATATCGCAAAGATTCGCGACGAGCTTACAACAGAGCTAAATGACTCCAACGACTGAATAACTTCCGCGGCTAACCAACTCCAGCCACTGAGCAAAACAGGACAACCGGTGGATCCGTTCTCCGACAGACGTCGTCAACTCACACCCATGCCGGTGACGATCACACACGGCCTGCAGCCTCACTCGGCGTATAACTTCACCCGGGGTTCAACAGCCCCTCTAGTGAAACCAGGTCTTGGCGTAGAGCCTAGATTGAGGATGAATGAAGAGTGCAAACATAACCACTGTCAAAACTACGTTCAATAGCTGGGCACCAAATAGTGATGATAATCCCGCCGTGAAGACGAGATAGATCAAAAGCAGGAGTGGGATACCTGTAGCCACCACTGCTGCGTAGTAGCCATACTTTCGCGAATTCGCAACACCATAGGCACCACCAAGCGGAAGCAGAATGTCTAGAAGAAGTATAGGAATGGACAGGCCACCGCCAAATAACACCGCCAAGATAGCCAGCGCGGCGTTGAGATACAGGAGCAGAACACCAATCTGAAGCGTCTGTGGTTGTGTTCGATCGAACAGCTTAAGCTCTCTCATCGCTTCAGTCTAACCGATGATAGAACAGAATTCCCAAAACGGATCTCAGGAAGTTGATACCGGGCGCTCAACGCTATACTTGGTGCGCTATTGTGAAGGCATGGAAGCTCACCACAATGGTCACCGCGACATCTCCGGTGGCGGCGCACGCGCCGCGGTGTTTGGCGTCTCAGATGGACTGCTATCGAACGTTGCCTTAATTCTTGGCGTAGCCGGCGCTCATCCCGCACCCAAAGCGGTAGTTATCGCCGGACTGGCAGGTCTCGTTGCTGGAGCCTTTTCCATGGGAGTTGGCGAGTATATCTCAATGGGAGCTCAACGCGAGTTGTTCGAACATGAATTAAGGATCGAAGCTACCGAGATTCGTGAACGTCCCGATGCCGAGACTCGCGAACTTACCGAGCTCTATGTATCTAGAGGGGTTCCCAAAGAGCTCGCGGCCGAGGTGTCTGATTACCTAATGCGAAACCCCGACACCGCCCTACAGGTCCATGCCCAAGAGGAGCTCGGGGTTGCACCGGACTCGGTAGGATCGCCAATCCAAGCCGCACTCGCCTCCTTCTTCTCCTTCGCCATTGGTGCCCTTATTCCACTCGTCGCGTGGTTTGTCACCATCGGGTCGGCTGCTGTCATCGCCTCAGCCATTTCAGCAGGAGTAGCGAGCCTGCTTGTCGGTGGTGGGCTGGCAGCGATGACCGGACGCAGCGTTAGCAAAGGTGCGGCCCGCCAGTTCATTCTCAGCGCAGTCGCGGCACTGGTAACCTATGGAGTAGGCCACTTCCTTGGAGCTACGATACGCTAGCCTAGCTCTCGGCCCAGCTAGCTTTCGGAACGGCTAGCTGCGTCTCCGCTAGTGGTATCACCAGTTGAGGACACCACGACATTGGGGATCTTGCAACCAAGCAACTCGAGACCGCCTTGCTAGACTCAGTACGTGCCCTTAGCCCACTCAATTGAGACTCGAAGAATCATCAAATTTACAGACGGTGTCACCAGCGTCGCCATGGACTCTCTCATCCAAGAGGAACCTCTGGTTATTGACGTCGAGTGGCCAGGAACCGACTCTGTGCACTTCACCACCACGATGCGTACACCCGGCGATGACTTTGCTCTAGCGATAGGAATTTTAGCCACCGAGAGCGGAATCACCAAGGATGACATACGTCAGACTCGATACTGCGTTGGCCCCGGGAACATCCAAGATTACAACAAGGTCACCGTTGCGCTCCGCAAGCCGGTAAAGCTTCAGCCTTCAGATCTGCGACCCGTATCCTGCGGTTGGTGTGGGACCGCGGATCTCGTCGACCGACTCGTGGTCACCATGGCATCATCGTCCAGCCAGAGCTACCAGGTGCGCGACGTTCTCGATCTCTTCGACGAATTCGATCAACACCAAAAGACATTCCAGGCCACCGGTGCTTCGCATGCAGCGCTTCTAAAACCTCGTGAAGGTGAGATCATCATGGGCGAGGATGTCGGGCGCCACAACGCACTGGACAAAGCAATCGGTCACGCCATCCTTGATGGAGTATCACTTGCCAATGGCATAGCCCTACTCTCGGGGCGAGCTGGATCAGACCTGGTACTCAAAGCCGCGCGTGCCGGCCTCTCGCACATCGCCTCAGTTTCAGCTCCCACAGCTCTAGCCGTTGAGCTTGCCAACCAAGCAGGGATAACCCTTCTCGGGTTTGTTCGATCTGGAAGATTAAACCTGTACACCCATGCTGAAGGCCTGGAAGAAACCTACGATGCAACTCGCGTTCTTCGCTGAATCCGACGAATCCGACGAATCATACGCCGCTCTTCCTCGTCCTTGCCTCCCCAAATCCCATACTCTTGGTTAGTCCGCAAAGCAAATTCGAGACACTCTAAGGAGACCGCGCACTCTGCGCAGAACTCCTTCACCCTGCGAATCTGAATCTCGGCGTCGCCAGTGACGCCAACTGGGAAAAACCATCCAGGATCCATCTCTCGGCACTTGGCGTTGCTTCGCCACGCTTCGTAGTCCCAGGTCGCTAACTTTGCCGACTCCATCGAACACCTCCGAATTCGTTCTGTGCAACCTCGATCCCCCGTGTTCGAGCCACCAACCGAGTCATCATACCAACGAGTAGCGAGTCAATTTATGGACCCCATTGTCCCTCACCGCATCGCCCACTTGACCGGACGACATAATAAGTATAATACAAGCTTCCTGACTTAGGTATACACAAAGCTCGCACTAATACTGCAACCAATCTTCTGCTGAAACTATTCTCGAGGAGCCGACAAGCTACGAACAAGACTCAAGTCGCCGATCGCCACGAAGCTGACCCAGGAGGCCACGGATCATCGCAGCCAACGCTACCGGAGAGGAGTGAAGGATGTCATGCCCAGAAGCTGGCAACAGCTCCAGGGTGGCACTAGGCAGACGATCGGCAGCATGAACCATAGCTGCTAGTGGGACCACCCTATCTCGCAGACCAGCTACGATCACCGACGGGCATCGCACAAATGGCAACTGGTTCTCCACCAGACGCAGCTCGGCTAGAAGGTGACGTTGCTCGGCTAAAAAACTTCGACGGGTCCGTCCAAACTGGGAATGTCTTCGTATGCCAAGAGTGACGCCAGCGATCAGCGCAGATGTCATGTCGCCGAAAAACCGTGCGGCGAGTAGCCGATCAATTGCCACAAGTGAAGTTTGAGTGATAGGGGGCGCTGCCAACACCAGTCCTGCCACCCGCTCAGGGTCAAGCTGAGCGGCCCGTACCGCGATGGTTGCACCCAACGAGTGTCCTATAAGGAGAACCCGACGAGAGCCAAACTGTTCCAACACCCATTTCGCATTAGCCTCAATTCCGACCACACCGAGCGGATTCGAACCCCAGCCTGGCCTGTCCATGCAGACGACTCTCAACCGAGGATCCATCCACCGATGGACAAGAGCAAAATCCTCCTTCTTCCCAGGTTGTCCGTGCAGAAATACCACCTCAAGATCATTTACCATCGTGGAGCTCCGAATCGACACGAACCTCGGACTGCGCAAGATAGATCAATGCGAGAATCTCCACTACAAGGGCGACGATGCTGGCTAACGCGCTTGGACCAGCCCGAAAGAGCGGCGTCTGCAGCGCTAATGTGCTGATGGTGATAGCAGCGATAGGCTCTCCAACCGCCACCAAAGGCAACACGCGCGCGAGACTCTGTTGTTGAAAGGCACTCTGCACAACCAGGAGTGCAAGTGCCCCTACCACCAGTAAAATCCAGAGTTCCCAATGTTCAAGAGTACGAAGCGCTCCAAACTGGGTCCAAATAATCCCTACTTCGCGCTCAAATATAGAGACGATGCCTAGCAAAATGGCACCTAACATCGCCTGGACCCTGCCATGGCCAGCCAATAGCGGCCGCAACAGGGTCACGGTCAACAGACCGATGACAACCCCAAGTGCGCCAATCACTATAGATGGAGTGATGAAAATGGTTCGCCCGCTCGCCGGCGGACTAAGGACGAGAAAGGTGATGAGTGAGCCACAGCTCACAAATAGCGCGACCACATCACCAACTCCGATAGGTCTGCGAGCAAGAAAATGCTCGAAAAGCACGGCGAGAACAAAGCCACTCGCAAGAATCGGCAATACCTGAGGGACCGACCCGTACTTTAAAGCGAAGAACTGCGCCCCACCTCCGACAATATCAAAAACTGCCCCGAGGCCAAAGCGCGGGTTTGCCAATAGCCTCCACAAAAGGCTGAAACGAAGATTTAACTCGGTTGCCGAAGCCGTACTGGCTTGGAACTGTAAAACCGCAGCCATCCCAAAGCAGACCGCAGCCAGTAGAGAAAGAAGCACCACCACGAGGTCTCTAAGTCTATGACCAACTGGTAGGATGAACGTCAATGTCAACCACAAAGGCACTCCTGCTCTCTGCAAGAATGGGTGGCGGCCACAACGGGGTAGCCCGAGTCGTTTCTGAGGAACTCGCTAGCTACGGGATCGAATGCGAGACTCGTGATTTTCTTGATGCCTCGCCTCGTATGGGACGCATCCTTGAGCGTGGCTTCAAGCTCGAGGTGGAGCGAGCCCCATGGGCCTATCAGCTCGAGTTCTGGTTATGGAACGGATTCACACCTATTGTCACCTTCACACGTCGAGTGCTCCAGGCATTTTTTCAGCGCGGCGTGGCTCGTTGGATCGAGGACATAGATCCTGACATAATCATTGCACTCCATCCTTTCAGTGCCCAACTGCTAGGCCAGATGCGCCACCAACGCAATCCTGTGGTCTCTAATCGACCAATCGCAACCTTTCTCACTGACTATTCAGTTCACCCTCTCTGGGTGCATCCAGACGTTGATCTCCATCTTTGTGTCTCTGAGACGGCGGCTGTGCAGGCTCGCACTCGCGCGGGTGCCTCCGGAGAGATAGTGGTCACCGGACCCTTCGTTGACCCCAAGTTCTTTAGCCACGTCGACAGACAAGCGGCGCGGGAGGCGCTATCGATTCCGAACGATCGCTTCGTAGCACTGATCGTCTCGGGGTCATGGGGAGTTGGTGATATAGCCGAGACCTTTCAGCTCCTGGCGAGCAACGATGAATTCTTCCCCGTCGCGCTCTGTGGACACAACCGCGATCTTCAAGTTCAACTCGCAAACGATACACGTGGGCTAGCTGTTGGCTGGACAGACGATGTTCGTCTCTACATGGCAGCTGCTGATGTCGTGATCCAAAACGCCGGAGGACTTACCTCGCTAGAGGCGATGGCGGCAGAGCGCCCTGTGATCTCCTACCGCCCTATCGCGGGTCATGGACGTGAAAATGTAGCCGCGATGGAGTCAGCTGGGGCCACCGTATGGTGCCACGACAAGAACGAACTAGTTGAACAGGTGCGAAGCCTGAGCAACGAGCCGTCTGAACAGGTAAACAAGCAGCTCGGCCAGTTCCAACCCGCTCCCCACCAGCCGATCCTAGAGCTTTTACACGAAGCTCGCTTGACACAGACAACGCGTCGGGGAGTGTGGGCTCTTCGCCTCACGCGCACTGCGGCGATGTTGATCGCCCTTTTCGTGATGGCCAACCTGGTCTCAGGAGTGATCGGCTATCACGGCCTGAACCTGACCAAGACAGCCAGCAAATCAAACTATGTCTATCTCTCCGTCCGGCTCTCATCACAGCAGCTCGCGAATCCAAAGATCGATAGATTGGCGACAAGCTCTGGCATCGGGGTTGTTGTTACTGGTCAGCAAGCCATCTCGGATCCAAACGCGGTCCGCTACGCCTACCATCAGGGTGTCGAGGTGATCAACGGCGGGACTGGCACCTCCTCGGACTTTAACTTCATACTCCCAGAGAACGACTTATCTACCGGGCGGGCCGATCTCGCACACGCCCTTGGGGTGCAGGTGAACGCCTATCTTCCCCAAAACACAATGAATGCCTTTGATCTTGCGTGGGCTTCACTCCACCACCAAACCATCATCCCGGCTCGCATTATTTCACACCGCTTCAACATCAATCCGAACCCGGGGGCGATTCTGGAGCTGAATCTCACCAGCATGTCGATCACTCACGCTACTAAGGTCATCGAGGCTGAGATAACACATCTTGGCAGGAAGCACCTCATCCTGGCACCGTTTGCAACTCTCCACGCTACGAGCGCGGTACGCGCATGAAGACCACTACGGCGGCTGCCGCGGTGGTCGGTGCTAAGCTCACGATCCACATCGGATCCTTCCTGACCCACACCTGGATACTTGCACCAATTAGCGCGCCCTGGCTCCTCGGCTTTGGCCATCCACAATCGGTTGCCCTAACATTTGACGACGGGCCCGACCCGATCTCGACTCCACTCATACTCGACATCCTCGATCTCAACCAGGTCAAGGCGACCTTCTTCGTGCTTGGAGAGATGGTCGATCGCCAACCGGAACTCACCCGCGAAATTATCGAGCGAGGACACGAACTCGGGACTCACGGGTATTGGCACAAGAACCATCTCTGGCGCAGCGCTAGAAGCATCCGCTACGATCTTGCACGAGCGATCGAGTCAATCGAAACCGCCACCGGCACTCGACCAACATGGTATCGGCCGCCGTATGGGATCATAACTAGAGCCGATCTAGTCGCTGCCCACGCCGAAGGACTCCGGCTGATCCTCTGGGGAACATGGGGCAGAGACTGGCGCCGCCAAGCATCATCAGTCTCGGTGATGGCCGACATACGATCTAGATTCCGCCCTGGAGTCACCATCCTCCTGCATGACTCTGACTGTACCTCATATCCTGGATCATTCCAGGCAACACTCGCAGCTCTCCCTCAGCTCGTTGACCTAGTCAACTCGCAGCAGCTACGCTTCGCCACCCTCTCCAACCACGGGGTCTGAATACTGCGGATTTAGCTTGGAACGCAGCCAAGGAGCGATCAGTCGACGTGCTAAAACCTGGACGCCACTTGCGATAGGTATTGCTACCAGCGCACCTGGCACCCCCGCTAACTGTGCGCCTATCAGTACGGCCAGTAATATCCACAGCGGATTAAGTTGCACGGTCCTCGAAAGCACCACTGGATTGAGTAGATGGTTCTCGATCTGCTGATAGACCAGAAACACCACTAGAAGAATGAGTGCTGGGACTAAGCCATGAAGGAGTGCTAGCCCAACGGCAGGGATGCCTGCCAAGAGACCACCGACAAGCGGAATTAGATCTACCAGCCCAACCCACACCGCCACCAACAGCGCGAATGGCAACCCAAGTGAGCGAAATGCGACATACACCACCACGCCAGCGATGATCGAAGTTGCGAGATTACCTAGCACGTAACCACTGACAGCAACTGCAGTCTCATGAAGAGCGCTACGCAAATTCTTGCCACTGCCACTAGGCAACAGACCCACAGCCACGTCTATGCCGCGCGGTCCCTCGAGCGAAAAAAACACCGTCAGCATAGCGGTGATAACCACGTCAGTCAAAAACGACAATACACCCTTCGCTGCGAGCAGCGCTGGCCCGACCGCAGTGCCAGCAAACTTGGCGATCCCTTGGGCAGAAAGATTCAGATAGTGCTCAATATGGAACTTGGTTAACAGTGACACGAGCCGAGTTTTCTTGTGGGTCACAGTGCGAATCAACGCAGGTAGATCATTGGCGAGTCGAATACCAGCCGAGTAAAGTGGGACACTAAAAATCAATAGAATACCGACTAGCACCGCAGCAGCCACAAAGACAGTGAGCGCTACTGCCGCACCTCTTGGAAAGCGCAGACGCATCAAAAGCTTGACCAGGGGTTCGACAATGATAGCCCCAACGATTGCAACAAGCACCTCTATAGCGAGATGCTGCATGTACATTACAAAGGCAAGCGCCAATACAATCCCAAGGAGACCAACCTCTGCGAGGAAGATCTGTTTGCCGAGACCAGCATATCGACTGGCAGTCTCACCGGCCCCCATGCGTCCCCACTCTCAATTCCATCATGGCAACCACAATCCGGCACCTCAAATTTTCCATCAACTATGACAGCATGACCTTAGTAGTCGATCCTCATTGAAGTGGTAACGTCAATAGCCTCCAACCGAAACGCGCAGCACATCTACCGCTCACGACTCCAGAACCTAAAGGCCCACCTTAGCCCTTCTAGTAGAGATTATTGACGCCAACAACCACCTCTTTATCGCTTTGTTCAACTAAGGTGAAGATGTGAGCACTTGGCGGTCCAAGAGCGGCGACGGTCGCCGCAACACCTCCCACCGCCTCCCTTCTGATCAGTCGCGAGAGGTTATAACAGGGACCCGACGCAGCCTCAGCAAGCTTGTTCGCCACTTCGCAATCCGGGGAATATGGGGGTTTGCGATTCTTCTGGTAGTCGAATACCTGGTGATCCCCCAGATCGCTGGAGCAAGAAAAACTCTCCATCTACTCAGCCAAGCCAATTATTGGCTGATCCCCCTGGCGATTGTGGCCGAGGCGCTATCGCTCTTCTCTTACGCCAAGTTAACATCTGCCGTTCTCCCACAGCCACAACCGTCGCTAAAGTCATTGGCCAAGGTTGACCTTTCCGGACTGGCGGTATCGCATGTTTTGCCTGGCGGTACCGCAAGTGGCGCTGGGCTAACGGTACGCCTTCTCAATGGTCTCGGTGTTCGTGGTACGGATGCGGGGGTAGCCCTCGCCACTCAGGGAATAGGCTCTGCCGTCGTGCTAAACGTCATCCTCTGGCTAGCACTCATAATCTCGCTACCGCTATTCGGTTTCAACACCCTCTACCTAATCGTCGCCGCTCTTGGAATCGTCCTTATGGCCCTCGTGATAGCGCTAGTGCTGACACTGACACGCGGCAATCAACGCCTGGTGGATCTGGTAGATAAGATCATCGGAAAAATCCCATTCCTTAACCGCATCCAGTCTCCGCTACACGCTGGCATCATCCGAGCTGGTGAACGGATCCGCGCTCTCGTCGGAGATCGGGTGCTTCTAAAAAAGGCCGTTACCTGGGCAGCATGCAACTGGCTCTTCGATGCACTGAGCCTCTGGATTATGCTGCTAGCGTTTGGTTCTGTCGTTAACCCTGACGCGCTACTAGTAAGTTATGGGATCGCAAACGTCGCGGCGGCAATCCCTATTACCCCAGGGGGACTTGGTGTAGTCGAGGGAATCATGATCCCATTGATCACCGGCTTTGGAACAACTAGAGGCATAGCCATACTCGGCGTCCTTTCGTATCGGCTGTTCAATTTCTGGATACCAATCCCGGTTGGAGTGGGAACCTATGTCTCGCTCAAGTTAAGCCGAGGAGAGGAGATCACTATGGAACTCGATCAACTTGACTCTCCACCAGATGAAGAGGATGGCTCGAAAGACTAAACCATCCTGCACTCAAATACCCTATCTTGAACGCGATTTTCCGAAGCGCGGCTCGGGCGCCGGACTCAAAGCACCTCTGCCCGCCCCAGACCTACAAGCAGAAGCGAGTAACACTCGATACGAGGGTCCCAAACCATGCGAACCCAGGCATGCGACCCCAGCGATGCAACCATCGCGGGTAGGCCGACACCAACTTTACATACTATTTATTGCGTTGCTGTTGTACGATGATGTGAGTTGGCAAACCCTGTGCAACCTCAGCAGCCTCAGGATACATCTCCGAGAGCGTCGGATGGGGATGAATGGTGAGCGCCAAATCATCGATGGTTGCACCGAGTTCAATCGCGAGCACGGCCTCGCTGATTAGATTCGAGGCGTCTATCCCGACGATATGCACACCAAGGAGCCGCCTGCTGTCCGCCAGAGCTATGAGCTTCACCTCGCCTACCGACGCACCAAGAACAATCGCTCGCCCGTTGGCACGATAGGGAAACTTGGCGACTAGGACGTTGTCAGGATAACGCGAGCGCGCCTCCTGCTCACCCAGGCCAGCGACGGCCACCTCTGGTTCAGCAAAGATTACAGCGGGTATTACGGTAGCGTCGTTGCCCGCTTGTTGTCCAGCGGCAACCTCTGCAGCCACTTTGGCCTCGTAGTAGGCCTTATGAGCGAGCATGGGGCCAGGCACGATATCACCAATGGCAAAGACATGCGCATTTGAGGTTCGCATCTGGTCATCGACCTCGACACGATAATCGGAACCAATGGTAATGCCAGCCATCGCCAGCCCCAGATCATCATCCAAGTTTGGCACCCGCCCAACCAGCACGGCGACCGCGTTTCCACGAATCTCCTCTGTAAGTTCACCGTTCGTGATCTCCACCACGACGGAGTCCCCTACGGTCTTCATGCCATGAACCTCAACACCAGTCCGCACCTCAACACCCATCTCCCTCAGGACGGTCCGAAGTGTTCGCTGGATCTCTGGTTCTACACCCATCACAATCTCTGGAGCCATCTCA
>DAHZQE010000382.1:0-7374 GCA_027409005.1 Ferrimicrobium sp.
CGGGTGGCGTCAAGCAAGGATGACGATGATGAGATGAGCGATGTGGAGTCTCCTGAGGACGACTCTCAACTAGGCCCACCAACATACGGCAAGCACAAACAGAAGCAGAAACGGCGGGAGGAGAATGCCATTGCTTGCGCCAGTCGCTCACTGACTGGTGCAACGACACCTCCGGCAGCTGAAGACGAGGTCGAAGTGACCCAACGGTCACATCAACCGGACCGTCAACGGCCACAGCTCCACAACATCCTTACCAGCTCACAGAATGATGCCAGCCTACCCAGCCCGAGTTTATCGCCCATCACGGCTGCAGCGAATGCAGCTTCTCGCACTCGCAACCGCTTCGATGAGTCCTTCGGCCAGCAAAACGCCGAGGAAGATGCTGGAGGTGTGTCCGGCTTGGATCTGGACCAAGACAACATCCTTGTTCAATCACGGAAACACCGTGCATCACATACGGAGAACAAGGATCATCAACCTGCTCCAGCGCCGCAAGCACAGCAAACGATGCGTCATCCAGCGAAGCCTCCTTTGACCATGCAGGACATTCCCAGGATTATCGAATTCGTTGATACTTTACCGGATCAGGTTCAAAAGTACGTGCTCTATCAGCTCTTGCGACGCACGAAGAAGCCGGTGCTCCAGATGATCGCCAACGTGGTCAACCCAGCACTCAAGTCTGACCCTTTTAATGTCCTGCCTGACGAGATTGGCCTTAACATTGTCCGCTACTTGGATGTCCAGAGCATGTGTCGCGCGGCGAGTGTCTCGAAACGTTGGCGGGAAGTCGTGAATTCCGACGAGACCGCTTGGAGGGATCTACTCCGTCGGGACGACATCACTCTTCCACGCGAGGAGTTGAAGATGGCTGTCGAACGGGGCTGGGGCTGGCAGATCCCCGGTGAGGACGGAGCTGAGCAGGACTTGAAAGACTTGCTCCGCTTGCAGACTGCTCGGGAAGCGGAGGTGGCACCGGGCGATAGCGACGACGATGACTCCACCTCTAATGTTTTCAATGTCATCAACCAGCGCTTGACCCGTAAATCGAGCCTTAAACCGTCTGCCAGCAGAAAGAAAGCACGGCGTTCTGGCCATTCCACCTCGTCCAACACGAAGGCTATCGTAGAACCGTGGAGGCGGAGGTTTAAGACGGCACTTGGGCCTCGCGACTACCACGAAATTGCCATCGAGGCACTCCCGAGCCCCGAAGCCATTACCGCGGAGACGATGCAGCTCTTCGGCAAGTTCAAGAACAAGCTTCCGCCTGCTGGTCTCCCCTCTCTGAAGAACATGCACCTCTTCAAAGCCCTGTATCAGCGGCATTACCTCATCCGCAAGGCCTGGATGAAAGAGGAGTCGCAACCGCAGCATCTGGCATTCCGCGCGCACCATCGACATGTGGTTACGTGTCTCCTGTTCGATAGTGACAAGATCTTGACTGGCAGCGATGATACGAAGATTTGCGTCTACGACACTAAGACGGGCGCCCTGCGCATGAGGCTGGAGGGCCATGACGGCGGTGTCTGGGCGTTGCAGTATGAGGGCGATACGCTCGTTTCGGGCTCTACGGATCGCAGCGTTCGTGTTTGGGACATCAAGACCGGCAGGTGCTTGCAGGTTTTCCAGGGGCATACCTCTACGGTCCGCTGCTTGGTCATATTGCAGCCAGTGGTCATTGGTCAAGACTCCAACGGCAACGACATCAAAACGCCCAAAGAGCCCCTCATCATCACCGGCTCCCGCGACTCTACCCTCCGTGTTTGGAAACTCCCGAAACCGACAGATCGTCCTTTGCACGAGACTGGGGCTGGGTCTAGTGATCAGGACAATCCTTACTTCTTGCGCAGCCTATCAGGTCATCATAATTCGGTGCGTGCCATCGCTGCATATGGGGACACCCTGGTCTCTGGATCCTACGACTGCACGGTCCGCGTGTGGAAGATCTCCACCGGCGACCTCGTCCACAGGCTGCAAGGCCACACGCAGAAAGTCTACTCTGTCGTGCTCGACCACGCTCGCAACCGCTGCATCTCCGGCTCAATGGACAATCTTGTCAAGGTCTGGGACCTGCAGACCGGCAGCTGCCTCTTCAACCTTGAAGGTCACACATCACTCGTCGGGCTCCTGGACCTGAGCCACGATCGCTTAGTCTCTGCTGCGGCGGACAGCACGCTCCGCATCTGGGATCCGGAGAACGGTGCGTGCAAGGCTACGTTGTCTGCCCATACCGGGGCGATCACTTGTTTCCAGCACGACGGTCAGAAAGTCATTTCGGGTTCGGATAGGACGCTAAAGATGTGGAATGTCAAGACTGGCGAGTGCGTGAGGGATTTGCTGACGGATCTGAGTGGAGTTTGGCAGGTGAGGTTCGATGAGCGGCGGTGCGTCGCGGCGGTGCAGCGGAATAATTACACATACATCGAGGTGAGTCCTGAACGGCGCCGAATGTAACGGACAAGCAGATGCTGATAACCTTGACAGGTGCTGGACTTCGGCGCCTCCCGCGACGGCGTCCCCAACCGACAGCTTGGCCGCCGCATTTTCGTCGACTCTCGCGGCCGCGAATCTGTCGAGGTTGACACCACTGTTCAGGTCGCAGACGCCGACGCCGTCAATGCTTAGTCGGCGACGCAAGATGTGCATCCTTTTCTCATACCTTTTCGATGCGCCTGGGCTAGACGAGCATCAACTGGAGGAGTCCTTCGCGGACAAGCAGCATTACAGCGGTAGCGATGACTAGATTCAGACAGATACGGGCAAGCACAATCACTTTTGCAGGCGCTTCCGAAGCCTTTTCGTTCGGCGTCGGGGCTTGAAGGGAGCGACGCTGGACGTCTTGAGCATGATTAGCGAAGCATTTCTGGGAATTGGGCGTTTGCGAATGCGATAGAGGGATACCACCTTGCAGCAGTATTGCATGTACATACGTAAGACACGATTCGACGCACAAAGGTTCAACGGCCAGCAACCATGTCTTGTCGAGTTATCGTCGGCAGGTAGCTTTCGCGGCATTAAAACGGCGTTTGCACATGCACGCTGACGTAGCAATATACCATCGCAACATTTGCCCTGGAGCCTCGTGGTTTTTAGCAATAATATTCGCCACTTAGATTCATAAACATAGATGCCCCACAGTGCCTCGCCGGGCTACGTTATTGTCGCTCATTGCTCCGTTCTTATACATAGCGATCTACACGACCATGACCCGCTCCAGAGAAGACGGCGCGACAGCCACCACAACAACCACCCTCCCAGCCGACGCGGTGCCTACGCCTAAAACCTTCAGCGACGGGCTCCCTCTCCCCCAAATGATCGTCTTCGATCTCGACTACACGCTCTGGCCCTTCTGGGTCGATACCCACGTCTCCCCGCCCCTTAAACCTTCCAAAGACGGGGGCCTCACCGTCCGCGATGCTTATGGCGGCTCCCATGGCTTTTACCGCGACGTCGCATCCCTCCTCGTCACACTTCGGGAGAGGAACATCCTCATCGGCGCCGCTTCTCGGACCTGCGCGCCGGATCTAGCTCGCCAGATGCTGACACTTCTCTCCGTTCCGTTGGGCGAGGGTGAAGGCAAGACGAAGGCGATTGGCATGTTCGATCATATGGAGATCTATCCGGGGAGTAAGACTACGCATTTCCAGAAACTGCAGAAGAAGTCGGGGCTGCCGTTCGAGGAGATGTTGTTCTTCGATGATGAGAGTCAGAATCGGAATGTGGAGACCCTTGGGGTGGTCATGCATCTGGTGAGGGATGGAGTGACGAGGGCGGAGGTGGATCGCGGGATTGAGGCTTGGAGGAAGAGGAATGGAAGGGGGGAGAAGGAGGGGTGAGGGGATGGTCGGCGATGGAGTTCCAGAGATGATGGACTCGCAAGCATGTCAGGACACCTGCGACTGGATGGACCATGTACGTTGACGAGATCGCGCACGCTCGGCGATGTTTCGATGTGAGAGAGCCACCAGAGAGACGGGGCCGTGATCGTCGGGGATCGCCGACCATCCTCATAACGCCAACGACAGCGGTATGGCGAGTCTCAGCATGGCGCTCAATTTGCCATGCAACGGGTGGCGCCAGTCTTCGGGCCGGCAAGGTACAGTTACAGGATCGTGGGCCTTGATGTAGTCGGCGGATTCAAGCCGTAAAGCACAGGGCCGTGTTGCCGTCGTTCTCAAATACTTCGTCTGTGCGCTACAAGTCATTTGCGGCCGTATCTTCGGCATCGTGAACGACGATATGATCGCCTTCGTGCGAATTTTGGCTACGCGAGGATTGAGATGAGCAGGCTATGCGTGGAACAAGACGCGGGGGATTCGGCGGGAGGAAGCGCGATCGGCTGGCGGTCACCAGGACAACGGCGTGATCGTCAACAAGGCCGCTGTTCCACCGGGCTAGCGAGTAGATACCCGACGGACAGTCCCACGATCTGCCCACCTCCGCCGTTGGACTCGTGGAGCTGTCTCACGTATCCATAGCATCAGCGGCAATATCGTCGTCGAGCCCGCGGTGCAACCGCCGTGCCCACATGGAGACGACAACCGCTCCAAAACAGCGGCCAGCTCACAAGCGAAACGCCTCCTCCAAGTCCAGCATCTTCCGAGCACTGGTCTCGCCAAAGTCGCAACAACCAACGCCAGAGCCACAGGACATGGCGGCAGCGCGGACAAACTCGATGCCTTTCTTACCTCCGGACCATCCACATGCTCGGCACACGCCGCAACCCCTGGGCGAGCGGCAAGGGAATGTACAATCGCCTCCATCTTCACCGGCCACAGGCAGGGGTAAGGATACAGACCGAATCGGCACGCAAATCACGAATAAGACCGCGGATGGGTCCTCCTCGCCCAAGAAGTCGAAATCCAGCGCCAATCTATCTGCGATGTTTGCCAAGATGAGGCGATCCAGCAAGTATCTGTCGCAAGAGGCACCCAAAGACAAGGAGAATACAGCTCCGCCTGCGGCCGCAAACGGACCGGTAGAGACGCCAATATGGGCGCAGTTTGCCAGACCAGCGGAGGATAAGCCACACTCGCGACCCGGCACCAGAGACAGCAAGTCTTCGGGCAACCTGGCCAACGAAATCGCACGATACACACCCAAAGACTATTCGCCGTCAAGGCAACGAAACTTCAATGGCGGCCTCGATCAGCCGAGTCTTAGGCCCGCCCTCAACAGCAGACCACACAGCACGCACATCTTAGGCACAGAAAGCCTCGCCGCAGCAATAGGCAGGAGGGTCACCGGCTCCCGCGCTAGCATGGAGGGTCGCCGATCGAGTGATGCGGTACGCAGGGCGAGCAGAGGGAGCAGTCAGTTCGGAACTGAACGTCCCAAATCTTGGGCGAGGGAGAGCACAGACCGCAAAGTCAGCGACAGTAGCACAGAACAGGCGCCCACTCAAGAGAAGCTTAATGTCGCGAAGCGTGGTGGGAGGGTCATGGCGGCCGTGGCAGCCTTCCAAGGCAGAGGAAGGTCCGAAGTACCGCTTAAGAAGGAGGCTGAGCTTGATCCGAAGGCTGTGGATATGGCGTTCGAGTCGGTGCTGGAGCAGAGACAGATACCAGAGCCGATGAGACAAAAGATGCGGTCGCTCACACTGAGGGTGAAAGCGGACTTTGTGAAGCAGCATGAGGGTTCCGGGAACAGTCCTCCGGGCTCCTTGACGGCGGCTTCGAACAATGCCCAGTCGGTCGCCGTGAAAAAGGACCCCGTTACGCAGGAGGACAAGAAAGAGACCAAGAGATCACGCTCGCGCCCTCGCAGCCGTACATTCACCTTTTCCAAGGGCGACAAGCGTGGCGATAGCCCGACGAAGAAGGAGCGTGCACAGAGCAAAAGTCGTCCAACATCTGTCTACATCCCAGAGGACAATTATGCCAAGCCACAGTCCACGACTGGCCCGAAGTCTCCGTTCGCATCACTTGGCCGCAAAGCTGCGCCTCCGACCGTTCCAACGGATTATATCAAGTACTTGAACTCCAACGCCGATCCGGCCAAGGTCGAGGTCGGTCGGCTGCACAAACTTCGAATCTTGTTGCGCAACGAGACCGTGGCTTGGGTGGACTCGTTCCTCTCATTAGGCGGCATGACTCAAATCGTTGGATTGTTGCACCGGATCATGGCGCTGGAGTGGCGAGAGGAGCATGAAGATCAGCTTTTACATGAGACCCTGCTGTGCCTGAAGGGCTTGTGTACGACGGAAAGGGCCATGCAGGAATTGGCTAAGGTAGCAGATAAGCTGTTCCCAGCGCTTTTGGCGATGCTCTTCGATGAGGAGAAGAAAGGTCCGGCCGAGTATTCGACTCGGACGGTGATCATCAACGTCTTGTGTGAGTTCTTACTCGTGACCAATGATGGTGGGATTCTTGCTGACAGCCGTGTACAGTCAATTTCCTCTCGTCAGCTACCACCACCTCCGCTTCAGCCCTCGAATCCCACGCCCGCCAGATTCTCACATACCTCTCCGAACCCTCCAAAGACGCCTCCGAAAAGCCCGTGGACTTCGTCCTTGACATGCGTACACCTCGCCCTTATCGAAACTGGTCCCGCGAAGTCTCCTCGGTCACCAAAGAAGTATTCTGGATCTTCTTGCACCAGATGAACATGATTCCCCTCCCGAAGCCTTCAAGCAGTGGCAGCGCCGCGTGCTCGAGCCTCAGCATTCCAGAGGCCGAGCGAGCCAAGGTTCTCGAGGCGACTTACACGCAGCGTCATTTCCCTGGCGCTCGGCCTCCGGTACCTGCAGCGCCATACATCGGCGGAGTAGAATGGGACGCTGCGACCTACATCACCGCCCACCTCGACCTCCTCAATGGACTCATCGCATCTCTACCCTCGGCATCCGCTCGCAACGCCTTACGCGACGAGCTCAGAGCTTCTGGCTTCGAGAGGACGATGGGCCTCACGCTCCGCACCTGCAAAGAGAAATTCTACTCGGGTGTTCACGATGGTCTGCGGGGCTGGGTTGCGGCCGCAACCGAGGATGGTTGGTCAACGAGATTCGTGAGGGAAGGGCCCACCGATGAAGGGAAGGGAGTCATCTTGACGAGTCCCAAGAAGATTCCGGGAAAGAAGGCGGAAAAGGCGCCGAAGCTGGAAGAGATCAGGGTCGAAGCGTTGCCGAAGTTGGAATTGGATTTGAGTTTTGGGGACGAGAAGAAGATGGGCAGTGATGAGGACCATGGATGGCTTGAATGATGGACGGTGCTATTTCTTGTATGCGATGATTGATGAGACGGCGTGGCGTTTGGAGGTCGAGCTTTTGGACAACCGATGGCATGGCGTCGATTACCGGGAAGAGCATTTCGTACCGCAGGGATCATAGTCGAGAATGGTCGGGTTCTACGTAGCTTCTTGCACCGCCGCAGCCTTGCA
>DAHZQE010000384.1:0-3235 GCA_027409005.1 Ferrimicrobium sp.
ACCTGAAGCAAGGTCTCATCATCTCCCGCGACCTTTCCAGCTGAGGCAACAAACTCCTGCAGGACAACAAGCTCGACAATGCTCTGTTCGTCAATGAGCGGCAACGAGCAGATGCTGTCATCAACCTCGCCGTCAACCATATCCACCTCCTTGCCTCTGTCATTGCGCCATACCTTCCCGCCACAACCCGCTCCATCCTAAACCAACTACAAGCCGAGCTGCTCATCATTCCCGACGAATGGATCGCGAAATCCATCCCAGGTGGCCACAAAATCGGCAAAGCGGAGCACCTATTCAAGAACATCAAGCCCGAGAAGGAAGCGGAGTGGAAAGACATGTTTGGTGGTGACGAGCTGAAGAAGCAGAAGGAGGCCGATGCAGCTAAGAAGGCGGCGAAGAAGGCGGAGAAGGACCGTAAGAAGGCTAAGAAGGCTGCGGAGAAGGGGCAGGTAGGTGTGGAGACTGCAGAGAAGGGTGGTGTGCAGACGGAGGCGAAGGCGGGAGATGCACTGGAGGATGTCACGCAGGGGGTGAAGCAGGCGGCGCTGCAGTCTAGTTAGTTGCTGTATCTGCAAGAATACTGGAAGGTGGTGGAGTATGGGGCTCTTCCGTCAAATGGAACGGCTAGCTGCGTCGCCTTCCAACGGTGATGGCTCGCACGAGGCTCGAATTTCAGAGAGGGTGGCATCGATAACCGGCGACGATATCATTTCTCCGAACCAACTCGCATCTTTGCATAGCGCCGGTGCTGCATCCTCTACACATACCGTCCACTATTACGAGAGTACCGGCCGCTCGGCGACTCCAAGAATTCTGGTCGCCGACGATTCTATGACCGGTACTGCTGGCCCAGTCAATCCTCAGTCCGCTCCCGTGAGCGAAAAGACTCTGTCTCACAGCCTGTGCGCGAGGTTCGATCTTCTTCTCAAGCACGCCGGTCTCGAGTTTCAGAAAGAAGCGTTCGTGAGGTGGACGAATTCAGGCCTCGAACGTCGACCGATTCGGCTGCTCAAACGACACTGGGAGATCAGCCGCTACTTGGCGAAACGCAAGAGGCCGGAACGAAGGCCCCCTAACGTCATAAAACACCCCACTACCATTCCCCTCCCTGTGGTATCGAGCAGATAGGTTACGACGAACGTCGCCAACGCCCACTCTGGCCTCTCAAGCTGAGCAACTCAGCCGAAATCTGCTGGTCCAGCCGCATACGATGCAATGCTTCGACCGACGACAGAAATCAGGCTTGTTACTGCTGCGGAGGCGCGCGTGGATGCGAGCAGACGGGTCGTACCGAATCTTGCGACTGCCAGAACCGCCGATTCCTTTGCCGCCGAGAAGCGCGTAAGGCTTGTACGGGTGAAAGCAGCGCTGCGCAGGTGCACAAGTCCAGTTGCATTGTCGCGATGGTGGTAATAGATAGAGCAGGTCATGGGGGTCTGGTTGCTATTGGAGTTCGCTTGGCGATGTCATCGGGTGAGACCAGCCGCTAGAGAGCCTTCGCTGATTAGATTTCGGTCTTCCAATCGAATCCCAGTTTAGTTCTTTCGCCATTTCTTGGCGCAGGAGATGATCTGACGGAGATGTCGAGCGTTGTCATCAGTAGCCACTTGGTACAATGTCCGCGAATGATTCTTGTTAGGATGCGCCACCAAGAGGTACGACAAGGACCAGATGCGACAATGTCTTGCAGGTCGGAAGGTGTTGCTTGTAGGCGATGAGCAGATGCAGCCGACGTACTGGGCTGTAGTGCAGACTTTGGGAGGTTCGGTGCCGAACCGCGGGATGGGTGAGCAGGACTGGCGGGATGCGAAGGGAACGGCGATGGGGGTTCGTCTTTGGGATACATGGTTGTACAACTCCAGGCTGGTGGATGCTGCGAAGGCCCGCAAGGGAGTCAGATCTGATGGCCCGGCATTGACGAGCATTGGCGCAGGGATTGGCTACCCCAGCCAGACGGGCATTGATGGGTTCGCCTCTGCACTGGACAGCCTAGGCTTGACTCAGTCATCGTCTAGCAGATGACATGCCATTGGATTTCAATTCACGCGCGCCCGCGCGCCGGACTCTCTCTACTCTTTGTTCTGGCAGAGAAGGCTGGCGAAGTGTCGGAGACGGTGACCGAATGAACTTCATCAGATCGACTTTGAGTTGAACGAGCGAGCCGGAATGGATTTCCGCGACGTCGCATGGAGCTCGCCCGAACTTGTTGATCAGTCAAAGGTGGCGTGCCCTTTGTCCACGACTGCTGTCCCTGACGTTGTCGCCAAGCTACCCGTCTTCATGGATTTGCGGTGCAACCAGACGATCGTGAGAAACAGGAGCTAGTCCAAACACTCGACCATGCTGCTCTGCTCTCAAGTCGCCGAGTTTGCAGAAGACACTGTTGCTCGTTTTTGGACTGCCCGCATTTCCCGGCTTTCTGCTGATCGATCGGCGGCACAATCTGCTCGGGACGACGGTCGATCGCTCGTTCGCGCAATGGCCGCCTTCAGCGCCGCTGTGTCAGTGCAACACGTCGTCGACCGAGCCCTCATATTCCAGCAAAGCATAGGCTTCCGCTGGAGACGCCGAACCCGCTTGGTATAATCTCTTGATCGTGTTGATTGGAATGGCACTGGTATCCGCAGAGGGTCACCCCTAACGGCTCAGAAAAGAAGAGCGAGGCCACGATACCAACCTTTCCTCTGACGGTATCAGTCGGGCAAGTGGAAAGGCCGGATGCAGGCCCTGATGTATATCTCACTGCCACTTTCAATCGATCCAGCACCTCACAGTCCACCTGGACACATTTACAGCCCATCATCACCTGGATTTCGATTCTAGCTTTCGCCGTCATGCGCAGTGCCCATGCCACACCGCGCAACTAGCATTCCGCGGCTTTTGCCTGGCTTAGCGGATATTCTGGGGGATTGAGCGTGATGCAGCATCACCTATGGCTGGCAGACGACCGGAGTGCGTTGCGCCGCACTGGCCTTCTCAGCGGGAACCAAAGTAGTTTGCGTGGTCGCTGGCGGGGCTTGCCGGTCTCGACACCGTTTTACTTGATCATTTGATCCGTCATCGGCAACTCAGTAGTTGCCATCGTTACGTAGCTCGCGAAAGAATCGAAGTCGCCAACAACCGAACCAGACGTCGGAGCTAGTGGGTCTGCTTGCGGATCAAGGCGACCAATCCCAGGACAATGCGGAGGCATCCAAGAAGCGGCAGTGACAACGGATCTTGCTTATAGCTTGTC
>DAHZQE010000385.1:0-2418 GCA_027409005.1 Ferrimicrobium sp.
CTATATCCCCCAATATTGCTCCACTTTCCCCTCGCCAAAACTGATTTTGCATACAATATCACACCGAAACCTGCCTCGCACGAAAACTTGGAGAGAAAGAGCAAAGCGCCTAGAGTAAACAGAGATGGCTACCCCGAGAGAGGAAAGACGATGGGCCAACCACGGATCGAGATTGTTGAAGTGTCGCCACGAGATGGACTTCAAAACGAAGCCACTCCTTTTTCGACAGACGAGAAGGTCGCCCTCATTGAGGGTTGTCTGTCGGCCGGGCTGGAAAGAATCGAGGTTGCTAGCTTTGTGAATCCAGCCAGGGTGCCCCAGATGGCTGACGCAGAGGCTGTACTTGGAAGGCTCAGTCCTAAAGCCTTCGACGGCGCTATAGGCCTAGTTCTTAACGATCGCGGACTCGACCGCGCACTTGCTACACCACTCCGAGAGATCAACTACGTGGTAGTTGTTACCGAGACCTTCTCGCAGAGAAACCAGGGGAAGTCCGTCGAAGCCAACCTCTCGATGGCCTCCACTGTCACGCAACGCGCCAAAGAGGCGGGCCTTCGCACTTCAATCACCATCTCAGCTGCTTTTGGTTGTCCTTACGAAGGAGAGGTGACCGCCGAACAGCTTTACGCTATCGTGAAGAGAGTTGCAGACCTCGAGCCCTTTGAAATCGCGATCGCTGACACCATTGGGGTTGCCGTTCCAAAAGACGTGCACGAGCGGATGCAGGGGGTGCGCAAGATCATCGGGTCGCGCCCAATTCAGCTTCGCTGCCACTTTCACAACACGCGCAATACTGGTCTTGCCAACGCTATGGCTGCCGTTGAGGAGGGAGTAACGATCCTCGATGCATCGCTTGGAGGAATTGGTGGATGTCCGTTTGCCCCTAACGCCACCGGCAACATCCCCACCGAGGACCTCGCCTACATGTTGGAGCGCTCCGGATATGAACTCGGGATAGATCTCCCAAGCCTCTTTCCGGTGGTTGAGCTCCTGAGCCGCAAACTACCTAACCCGGTGCCTGGCCTGCTTACCCGAGCTGGAATCTTCCCTCCATTAGCCTAAGATCTGCTGTGCCAATAGGCCGCTCACACACTAGCCTTGGTCGTTGGAAACCTGTTTGACCAGGTCTGAAGGGTCTGAATTCGCACCACAGAATATAATTCCGAGACGATCGTTTTCGTTGGTTTCGATCTTGCCAGCTAGCAACGCCGCGAGTGCTGCCACTCCTCCGTACTCGCCCACAAGACGAAACTCATCCCAAAGTCGCTGCCTAGCCACGATCATCTCCTCCTCATCAACAAGGACGGACTCGACTCCCATAGACGAGAGCAGATGATAGGCAAGATCGCCGCAGCGACGGGCGCCTAAGGAATCCGCCGCCACTCCTGCCACCTCGACGTCCACCGGACCACCAGCTTCAATTGCCCTGCGAATCGTGGGTGCTAGCGTCGGTTCTACCGCAATCACACGCGTATGTTCGGGCATCGCAAGACGTATACCAGCGACGAGGCCACCGCCTCCAGCCGCGACAACCACAACATCGAGACCGCCTGCCTGATCCAAGAACTCTAGTCCCGCCGTTCCCTGTCCGGCCACAACCTCCTCCTGATCATATGCATGGACGAATAGCGCCCCGCTCACCTGTTGACGGGCGAGAGCAAAGTCGTAAGCGTCGCCATAGCGCTGACCATGGACGACCACGGTGGCACCCAAGGTGCGCAGCCGCTCTAACTTGACAGGGCTCGAAGTCTCAGGCACAACGATCTCTGCATGGATCCCAAGCCTGTGAGCTGCGTAGGCGAGCGCAAGGCCGGCGTTACCGCCAGACGCACCGATTACCCCTGCTTCACCAATCGCTCCGACCTCTTGGGCCGCGAGCACCCGGTTGAAGGCTCCCCTCGCCTTAAACGAACCAGTCACCTGCAGCGCTTCAAGCTTGACTATTGGCCGAGACGGGTGCTCGTCCCACCTTATCACCGGAGTTTCACGCACCCAAGGAGCGATTCTACGTTGAGCCACAAGCACATCCGCTGGAGTAATCATTACTCCAGGCTACCGACACACCACGCTGCGGCCAGACATCCTACCTGCCCGTACGGACACTACTTCTTAACCCGTCTTGGGTCTGAGTCCTAGGGCAAGACTTTCTTCCAGGCACGTCGGCGGTATCACTTAGGGCGGTGGAGGTTTTATCTCCAACTGCATTCACCTCTGCATCGTCGGTTCAGAAGAGAAGGGGATGAGCAACTCAGTCGTAATGACTATTGCACAATTTATATATAAACCAATTGGTACTACATTAACATTATCAGGAACAACGAGACCAGACTCTGGCTTAAGCACCTCGTCATACAACGACACAACCGTCGTGGAAACACACCCAAAGAAGATGATCTGGTAGCGGTCGAAGACAAAATC
>DAHZQE010000387.1:0-5928 GCA_027409005.1 Ferrimicrobium sp.
TCCCGAAGATACCGAGCGGGAGTATCCGCTCCAGCTCTCACAGCTCTCAAGTGCCTAGCCATTGGGTTGCAGGTCTGCACGATCAAATCACGCCAGATGGTATGAAACCCCCACCTCGAGCTGCTGCTCAGACAATCCGCAATGCCGTTTGGATCACCGACGACATCCTAGCCGAAGCCTTCAACCACTACGTCCGCGTCACTCATCCCGGCCATAAAGTACCTTCTTCCAGACGACATGGCTGCTCGGTCCCTGGCCCACTGGAAGCCAGACGGAGGCAAGCAAGGCGACGGATGGGACTGCAGGGTGCCGCTTATGGGCCCCCGTCGGGTGTAGTCGATGTAGGCGCGCTCTTCGGCCTTGGAGCCTGCGCGCCAGCTCAACCGGAAAAGAGCTGGCAATGGGAAGCACCGAGTCTCGGAAATGGCTTCGCGCCGCCACCCCTCCCGCCCAAGCCGGTTGACTGGATGTCGGGCAAATTTCTGTGGAAGCGAGCGGAGGTCCAGAAGGTGGACGCAGTGGATGCGGTGCAAGAGAGCAAGGATGCTTTCGGTCGCTTGCTATCGTATCTGAAAGGGGATGACGTGCACGCCCACGACATGGAGAAGATCGTGCGCTTTCTTCACAGCGATCGCGACGAGCTGGAAGCCAACAATCTGGCGACTTTAGCAGCATGGCTTCCGGCGAAGAAGGGAGTCAGGAAGGAGGCTCGGCAACTTCTTGCTCGGTGTCTACGTGACAAGGCTCAGCTGCAGACCTTGATCACAGAGCCATTGCCGTCTCTCTTCGCTTTTCTCGTGCCTGCTGAACACAAGCCTCATCTCGAGACGGCGCTCGCGGAGACCCTGGACGCCCTGCGGGACGCTGAAAGGCAAGAAGTGGTAGTGCTGACGGCCCAAGCGCTCGTGGGTGCCCACGAACGCGGTGAGGCTAGCTTGATTCCTCTGGAGAGCTTTCTGAGAATTCTGGACAGCTGTGACAAGCTCACCGGCAAGCATGCGGGAAGTTCGACATGGAAGCGGATTTACGAGCTGATAGCGGAAAGGAAAAGAGCGCCAGCACGCTTTTCACAACATTTGAGGAGTCTGGAGAAAGTCGACCTCGCGCGCGTGCTGCTACGTCACTGGTCACCGCTGTACGCAGCTGAGGACGTGAGTGAGGCACGGTCCCAGGAATCGATCGAGATCCGGCAGAGCCGCGTCCTCTCGTTCACGGCTAGTTTGCAATCTGAAATTGACATCGAGCATATTATGCGCCAGTTCGAAGAGCTGTGCCTCGAATCGAGTCGGCGATCGAGGGACCCTGAAATGACTCTTCGGCGGCACGCTCTGGCCAAAGTTTTCGTGGTCATGCAACGGAACCGGATACCTCACACCCCAATGCTGCACAACATCATCGACATGTACGCTGGCTCTCCGGACGAGCTATGGACACTCTTCCTCTCGCTGCGCAGACATCCCGAGCTCGGCATCTCAACTACCGTCGGTAAGATGCTCATCAGCCACCTCTCAGCTGGCGGCCGCCCTGCCAAAGTTGACGGCATCTTGAAAGCCTGGCGCGTCTTTCAGCACATTAAGACCATGTCGCCTTTGCATTTTCCAGACCTCCCTCTCGACATCATCGAAGCTGGCCAAGGCAATCCCGAACGCATCTTTGACATACTTAATCGCAAGGTTGGAGAAGACATCGAGCACATAGAGAACCGTGCGAGGCGCAAACTTGCTCTCCTGCCCGCTCACATCGATATGGCGCATGCCGTCGCCTACGCCTACGCCAAACAGCCTACCGTGACCCCTCGCGTCGCCCTGCGCCGCGTATGGGAAGTCTACCGCTTTCTCCAAGACCGCGGAGCACCCCTAACACCAGTCATGAGTCGTGCGCTCGTGAGAGCTGGTCTGTTGAGGTATATGCAAGGAGGCCAGAATGCTCCAGCTGAGCTAGTCAAGTACATTGTCGGTATAGTGCGAGATATCGAAGGCGAAGAAGTTGCAAAACGAGTGGACGCGATGGTGTGGGTCATGAACAAGCAGGCGCGCATGCCTGGCAGTGGCTATTGGTCGAAGAAGAGGATACTGCCGGAGGCAGCAAAGCTGGATTGGGAGAGCGCGCAGGTCGAGCAGAAGGCTGTTGCGACATTGAGGCGAAGGCTCAAGCGGTGGGTGAAGGCCGGGCCGCAGAGAGCACCGCAGGCGAAGCGGTCCGCGGTGGCCCACGTCTCACACCCAGGCGTTCTCGTCGAGACTGCAAGCGGTCAGTCGCCTGGTCGGGTGCACTTCGCGCCCCTCTCCAGCAATGTCGAGAAACAGCCCCTCATACAGAACGCAGACAGTGCTGCTCGATAATGCCTCTCAGGCTCGATGTATGATCTGATGTATCTCGCATATATG
The DNA here is from genome assembly GCA_027409005.1 of Ferrimicrobium sp. Lineage (GTDB taxonomy): Bacteria > Actinomycetota > Acidimicrobiia > Acidimicrobiales > Acidimicrobiaceae > Ferrimicrobium. The sequence goes on from DAHZQE010000387.1 coordinate 2,388, forward strand.
AACGGCAAAGCACCCGACGACCTTTTTTCCCAGCCACATCTTACGAGATCAACCTCATGACCAACTCCACAGTCGCAAATGTTCCCGCACTGACCGGCAACGCCCTCAACAGCGTCGGCCCAATTCCCCTCCAAAACCCTGCCGCCCCCTCCGACCTCCACGTCTGCGCAAAAGCATCCCGCATACTCTTATACCTTTGCTTCTCTCCAAATCCATCAGTCTGCATCTTTGACTTGATGACATCGAAGGGGTAGCTGGTGATCCACAGCGCTTCACCAGCCAAACCGCCGTAGAAAGCGATCTTCCACGTTGGGATCTCTTTGCGGGCAATCTTGTTGCGTTTGGCGTCGGATTGCATGAGGTATTCGAAAGTCAGGAACCAGAATCCGTAGGCTTGTGCTTCGCGCAGAAGCGTAACAGAGGTCCCGCGGTATAGGCCAAGTGGAACGGAGGGAGAGCGCGAGAGTTTCGCTATGCAGTCCAAGGGCCCGGCGTAGAGGCGTCCAGCTCCGTGAGGCTGGGTCTGCAATCGAATCCTGATATGCTCTATTGGACTGGATAGGACGGTGTTCGCCAGACCCGCGAATGCGCCAGCAGCATAGTACTGTCCGTAGCTGAGGGGTTGAGGTTCGGCGGCGATCTGGGAAATAGACTTGCCAGAGTTCTTGGCGTTTTGAGCTTCAAAGGCCCGACGGGCATAGTTGAAGGCGCCGAATTGGACGGACACGCAGGCGCCGATTCCGATCAAGGGGGTAAGCGTGCCCTTGTAGAAGGCGAGGCCGCCTTCATTTTTGAGGATTTGGGAGGCGCAGTCGAGAGCGCCGGTGTATTGGGTTGTGGTTTGAAGGCGAACCTTGACGATGTCTGGTGGACTGTCAGTGTGTGACAGCATCAGCAGAGGGTGTGAGCCAGTCCATACCAAATGGTTGTCCTGTCCTGGTGTTAGCCTTGTTCAGAAATACAATCACATCACGAAGGCAGCGGTCGAGATCGTTCGCTCACGTCGACGACTTTCGGCATGGTCGATCGAACTGACATTGGACTGGCAGTCAGATCTGTCGTATCTTCTGGGACATACCGATCAATACCTGTGCGACCCCTCCGACAGCGCCAGCGAACAGGTCTTTCAATGTCCGGCTGAAGCTCCCCACTTCTTGCTTTGCCTCCTCCAACGCCTCCGCCATCGCGAGTTCTGCAAAGTTGCGAGTTCGCTACTTGCGCCTACGCAGCTTATTTCTTCCCGCCGTCAGACTCGGGGGTGCGATTGGAAGGAAAATAGGCTGGTTGCGTGTGGTCGCGATTGCGGCCAAGACCGAAAGTTCGCTTGCATCGCGCCTTTTCAGCCTCCTGTGGCGCAATACTTTGCTCATTCGGGAAACTGCTTGCGGCGGTCGTGATCGCGCTGCTGCGTGAACACCTTTGACAAAACGCACAACACCTACAATCCATATCTGCATACATGTAGAATCGGATAGCTATGCCAGCCAAAGCTTGACTGCGACTGCCGTCGCCGAACGCAGTAATGGTCTCAGAACTCCAAACCCAGCGCCTCCTTCGTCTCCTCAATCTCCTCCCTGGTACCCACAATACTGGCTAGCTCCATCCACAGTTCATTGCGGATGTTCTTGCGTGCGATCGCTGCCTTCCGCCATTTGCTGTGCTCCTTGAGCACTTCAGCGCACTCCTCAACACCGACCGGCTTGACGCTGCCACTCCTTAGCTTGGCTAAGCGGCTGCTTAGCTCCACCTTCTCCTCCTGGAGAGCGCCGACCGAGGCCTTGATCTCGTGGAGAGGGACGTGCGTCGCGTCCTCTCGAAGTACTGCACGTAGCTTGACCTCCTCCAGCTTAAGTGTGGCGGTCGCCTGACGAAGCCGAGAGGTCTCCGCATGCAGAGCCCGCAACTGCTCAAGTTCATCATCGTTTGCTTCCTCCTGTGCTAGTGTCAGCAGTGGTCAGTAGATTAAACATCTCTTACCTCACTTGGATCACGTGGTAGACGATTTGCTTCCCGGCAGCGCGGCCCTCAATCTCTTTGCGCTCGTGCATGTCTTTGAGCAACTTAGCAGCGGTTGTTTTCGTGACACGGTTCTTGAGGTTGGTACTGATGTCCGTGGCGCTGTAAGGACGATTCTGTCTGCGCAAATAGTCGAGTACCAGCGCAGCCGACTGCTCGGGTGTGAGTTTGCCCTCTTTCTCTGGCTTTGTAGGCGCCATTGTTGCCGCGTGTATCAATTGTAATGGCAGGATGCGTCACGGGAGAGTGTATTGCGTTGAAGCTGTACCGTGGAGAACTATGGTTAAGGTGCGGTCAGAAGAGTGAGGTCGGGCTTCAGACGTCGTTCAAGCGCACGATGTCCACCCAAGGAAGCCGCGACCTCAGGCGAAGCAAACCTCTCGACCCAACATCATCCCAATTGACGCCGCTTCGTGTCCACGTCGTTACGCAACATTCGATATTGTACATCGCGTCAGTCTTCCAGCTTGGGTATCACTTTCTCCATCCATATGCACAAGTCTCTCAGCATCAGCCCATGGATCGTATGACCTGCTTCATACTCATGCTCCTCGACATTCGTCGCGCTCAATCCTTTCAATCCCTTCAACGTTTGATTCCAGACTCTTTTGGGGATCAAGCTGTCCTTCGTCCCGCGCGCCAAGAAGATCGGCTGCTCGCCGTGAGACGGCGGAAGACCGTTGTGCGCTCGAAGCTGCTGTAGCCTCGTACCATCCGCGAGCGGCAGATACCCGCAAAGGCCAGCGATGCCAGCGAGTCGGCCGCTGTAGTTCTTGGAGATAAGGTCGGTCAGCAGACTGAGAGCGCAGCCCTGGCTGAATCCGCCGAGCACAATGCGATTTGGTGGTATTCCTTTTCGGACACACGCATCGATCAGTGACTCGATGTAAGCAATACTCTTCAGCAAGCCTTCCTCGTCCTCCTCGTCCTCCAGCTCAGGCCGGCTCGGAGCAAATGGTGACAATTGAGTAGGTCGATACCAAGCCGTCTGTCCCGCATCGCGATCTTCCATAGCGTTTGGGATCACCCAGTGCATCCAGTCAAGCTTGCCGTTGTTCTGAAATTGATCGGCCACATCTAGGGCTGTCAGTTATCAGAGCCACAGGAGGCGCCGAAGCAAAACGGACCTTGGAGACCCTCGGCATCATCACCGAGTCCGTGGATGAAGATGAACGCAGCGCCGTGCGATGGATCTTCGCAGGGCTTCACCGCCGGCTTGTAGATGGGGTCTTTCCTCCCATTGATCGAAGGCAACGTCATACGTCTTTGCCGGCCCTCGCGGCACCTCCACCCGCGATCCGCTTCTTGGACAGTTCGATCGTCACGTCCTTCGAGTTGTCATTGTTGAGCTCACGAATCTTGCGCTCAACCTCGCGTTGCTGACGCGCCGACAAGGCTTCTCTCTGCTGCTGTGTCTGTCCTCCTACTGTATTTCTCGCGCGTTTGCGGTTGGACGTTCCCCAATTCTTTGACGGATCTTCCGGTGGCCCTGATACTGCTACCCATGCGAACCCCGGCGCTTGTC
>DAHZQE010000392.1:0-18470 GCA_027409005.1 Ferrimicrobium sp.
CAAATGTGACTGACAAGAAGCGTTCTCTCGTGCGCTGTGGCGAACCATATTCGGCCAGCTAAGTGAAGGTAAGCCGCCGCGAGCAGCGATAGTCTGCACTCAACCAATGAGTTGCAACCCTAACGTTACCATCATAACTCCCCTGCACTCATCAGAAAAAGGAGAGTTGGCTAAGTGACCACATCTCGAGCCTGAACAGAGACTCAACTATAGAGGTGACGGGTTTGGCTGTTCACATCAGCCGGTCATCGGTTCCCCGACAGCAGCATCCAAGCCAACATAAGGGTTGAACTCATCGGAGGGACCCTCCGATCAGGCTCACGCCAGAGTTATCGCGCTACCTCGTTCGGCGAAGATAGGCACCAGTCGCGCTCCGCAAATAGAGGGCACCAATGCCAAAAGCTACGACTATCGGAATAAGCCGCCAGCTTGTGTGGAGATATAGCCCACACACTGCCGCGGCTAGTATCCAGATCAATGAGAGTCCCATCAAAAACGCCGGAGAGGTGTTACGGCGTCCAACACTATAAGATTGCCCACCTAGATCTGGTCTTGCGTGCGACGGTGTCATACAGGTAAGCTAACTGGTCTGGCCAAAGATCAGAGTCAAGGACACTATTGGTTTACCGAGCTTTCACACTCTGGAAACATCTAGCTAAAAATTACCGAGATAACGCCGCTGTTCCCAGTCACTAACGTACCCCTGCGATGCCTCCACCTCGGCCATCAAGTCCTCGCTGTAACGAGCAATAAGACGATCGTCAAAGCAATCGATCAGTCGATCGTCACCAAGAAGTTGAATAGTCGCCTGCTCTAGACTTCTCGGGAGCTGTGTGGGTGCCGTCTCAACTTGTGCGAGCCCCACTCCCTCAACGCTCTCCTCAAGGGGAGCTGGAAGCTTTGCCTCGCCGATAACGCCAGTCTCGCCGGCGGCCAACAACGCCGCCAGAACGAGGTATGGATTCGCCGATGAGTCGGATCCTCGATACTCAACCGAGATGTGATCTCCATCCGTCAAGCTCAGCCTTACCAAGGCAGACCGACTTGAATGTGCCCAAGTCGCATGGCTCGGTGCCTCGGCTCCTCGGTGAAGGCGTCGATAGGAGTTAATGGTTGGCGCGCTAAAGGCACAGAGAGCGCCGGCATGATCGAGGACACCAGCGACAACCCGCTCCACATGCTCTACCTCAGAGGGATTCGAGCCGGCCAGGATCTGATGAACATGCATCCCGGAACCAGGCAGGTCGTTAAGCGGTCGGGCCATGAAAGTAGCGATTAGACCCTCCTCGTGTGCCATATCGGCGACGACGGTCCGCGCAGTCATTAAACTGTCCGCCAACAGCATGGGTGTTGCTGCCTTCAGGTTGACCTCGTATTGGCCTGGCCCCGCCTCGTGGTGTGCCGCAGTCACCGACAGCCCCAGCGCGCCAAGCTTAAGTGCAGTGCGCTCGAGCAATCGCTCACCTTCGCCTCGTGTATAGGAGAAATATCCATCACCATCTACTGGACTCAGGTCTGGACGCAGGAGATACCACTCGAGCTCAGCAGCTCCCATCCAGTCGGCAGAGACGACCGCAGTGCTGGCCACCATCTGACGGAGCGCGTGACGAGGATCGAGGGGCCACGGCCTCCCTTCATCATCAAATAGATCGCAGATGACTCTCCCTGCATGATCACCGCTTGGCAGCAGCGTAGTTGGATCCGGCCTGAGTACGAGATCGGTCTCGATCATCCGATTACGACCCTCAAGTGCAGACCCATCGACCCGCACTCCTTCGCTCATCGCTCTTTCGAAGGCTGCCTCGGGGATCTGCACGGCACGTGCGGTGCCGCTGAGATCGGCAAACACCAACTTCACCCACGCAAAATGGCCACCGTTTCCAAGCTCCTGAATCACTCGGACATCCTTCCTTCCTACTTGACAATCAAGGCGATCGCGACCACCACTATGATGGCGGCGACAAAGCCAGCAGCAACGAGGCCAGCCTGGCGCAGATAGCTCCGGGTGGTAGTGGGCTGACCCTCCCCCATCGGCGCCTCTGCGGAAAGGTCAAATATCTCTGGACTCACCTTGTTAGGATTAGCAAGATCACCAAGCAGCTCCTCGGCACTCTGATAACGATGTTCCGAGTAACGGCGAAAGCTATGCATGACGATAGCCTCGATCTCGGCTGGAATTGCAGCATTAAGTTCGCGAATCGGTCTGGGAGTCTCTTGCAGATGGCCAGCCATCACTGCCAGCCAACTGTCCCCTTCAAAAGGCACTACGCCAGTTAGCAACTCATACATGATCACTCCCCAGCTGTAGAGATCGCTACGGGCATCGCCACGAAGGCCGCGTATCTGCTCAGGACTCATATAGTCTGGAGTCCCCTGGGCTGGCGTGAAGTGCTTCCAGGTCAAGCGACGGGCACCAAGACTCACGGCACTCCCAAAATCACTGATCTTTACGACCTCTTCCGCAGAGACGATGAGATTTTCGGGCTTGAGGTCACGATGCACAATGTCGTGTGCATGAAGGTAGGCGAGCCCAGAGGCAATCTGCACACCAACTGCGAGCGCTTCATCAAGACTCAATTGCCCTCGCTCATACATCAGTGCACGAAGGCTACGACCTGACGCATACTCATAGACGAAGTAGGGCTCACTCGGCTGCCTTGGTGCTGGCAAGGCCCTCTGAACATTTGGATGATCGAGTGTCAAGGCAAGCGTGCGCTCGCGGTTGAAGCGTGCATAAAGCTGCGGATCGGCGAGGAGCTCAGGGTTCGGGAATTTGATCACCACTTCACCCTCGCTACGGAAATCAAGCGCTAGCCAAACCGTGGCATAAGCACCCTCCCCGAGCAGCTCCTTAAGCACGAAGCCGTCTACTGAATCGCCAGTCTGATGACGGTTCACGACGACCTCTTAAACCAACGGCTTGAGGAGGGGGTCAACTGTATCGAACCCACCTCTCTCTCGACTCGCACAATCATGATCGTTACGTTATCGGGTGCGCCACGATAGATGGCCAACTTGTTCAATTCCTCCACCACATTGGCCACCTGATTCGCCGGGTCACCGTCCTCATTTTGCAGCGCCAGCGCCATCTCCTGCGGTGAGACAAGGTCCCAGAGTCCATCGGAACAAAGTAGAAGAACATCATCCTTGAGGAGTGGTCGCTGGGTAATATCCGGTGTTATGGCGAACTCTCGACCTAAGCAACGGGTTAGTACCGAACGTGCAGGATGACTAGCGGCCTCTGCCGGTGAGATGAGGCCACGACGCATCATCTCACCGACCTGGGAATGATCGGTTGTGAGTTGTTCAACTTTACGCCCACGAATGTGGTAACACCTGGAGTCGCCTACATGGGCCACCAACGCCATATCAGACGAGATCGCCAATGCCGTTAGCGTGGTCGCCATGCCATTTTGATGAGCGCTAAGTGCCTCATCAAAGATCGCCTGATTCGCCATTCGGAAGGCGTTACGGAGCCTTGCCTTCGTCGGCTTGTCGAGGGATGACCGCCAGGCAACAGCCGCCGTCTCTACCGCCAATCGGCTCGCGACCTCGCCTGCTGCATGACCTCCGAGCCCGTCGGCCACCAGAAACAGTGATTCGTTCCGACCCTCATCCGCCTCGATCACAAGCGCATAATCTTCATTAGATTCGCGCACCAGGCCACGATCTGAACGAAAACTCCAGGTCAGACCAGCATTCGCACCCGAATCTAGCATCAGGCCATTACCTCGCAAGCGAGGTTCCTGGGACCAATCTGATGCCTGGGCCATGCCACTCCTCAACTCACCGCTAGCCAATTTATATCTTCACCGCCGAGCCTATCGCGGGTCGGCCAAACTTCCAGGGGGATGATTTGGCCGACCTGCGCCGTGGAGTGAGAACCTCTTTTATTCTGCGATTGCTGACCGCAAGCGCTCCTCGTGGATACTCTCAGCATGGGTACGCATAGGGTTCAAGAGTACCCATACAAGACCTGCTATTACCCACACCGCGACGATGATAATCGCCTTGATCGCGTCTGTAGCTCCACTACCGCCACCTGCAATCGCCAGGTAGACAACACCGACCAGTTCGACAATGTTCATCAACAACCCGAGGCCGGGAATGATCTTCGACTTGAGCAGATGCTTATCATGACGCGAAGCAAAGGCCACCATAGTAATCGCGCAGGTAAAACCGTAGACGAGGAAGGTACCAATATTCGAGGCCAGAGTTATCTGGGTGAGATTGTCAACCGTATGAACACCATAGATACCAATGAGCGCCGAGATGCCTGCCAGAATCCACACACCCGCAGCTGGTGTAGCGAACCTTCCATGCAGGACACCAAGCAACGAAGGAAGCTCCTTATCTCTCGCCATCGAATACGAGAGCCTGACTGCAGTGTTCATGCACGCCAACGTCGTTCCAAGGAGGGCAAGGAGAACCGTGAATGCCACGACCAGAGCCACCGCCACCCCTCCTCCACCAAATAGGCGGTCGACGACGTTAATCACCAATGTGCCTATCGGTGCTGGGTCACTCCCTGCTGCGGCGAATGGTGCACCGTGCACACCAGCCATCGTCGCCTTACCAAGCACAAGGTTGCTCGAAAAGTACTCAAGTAGGTAACAGAAGCCTCCTTGGATCGCCAGGGCAAGCAAAACTCCACGCTGAATGTCACGTTCGGGCTTCAACGCCTCTGACCCTAGCGACGTGATCGACTCAAAACCAACGAGCAACAAAATGGCGATCGTCGACTGATAGAGGAGATTCAAAAAATTATGAGGGATCAGCACCCCACCCGCGTTTGGCTGAATATAACCAGCATGTGGATAGTTGATTCGATAGACGATGAAGATCACGCTGATCGCGACCAGGGTGACAATTTGCACGACGTTAATCCCCAGGGCCAACATAGTGGAGCCAGTAATCCCGCGATAGGCTACATATCCCACCAGGGCTGCTGCCGCAATCGCGATAATCGACAGGATTGGCCATCCAAGTTGGCTCCCGTGGTTGAACTCAGCCCAGATGTAGCCCACGATGGTGGCGATGAATGCGATCATGATGCCGGGGTATATCCAATAATAGAGGTGGCTAATCCAGCCGAAAGCAAGCTTGGCCGGGCGTGCGAGTCTCCGATGGCCCTCTGATCGCTTATCGAGGAATGCGGCTTCAGCGAAGTAGTAGGTCGAGCCGGTGCCGGCATTCGGATAAATTCTGGCCAACTGAGAATAGCTCCACGCGGTAAACATCGCCAAGACGAAGGCGAAAAGGAGCCCTGTCCACATCTGCGATCCGGTGGCAGCACCATTGCTCGTTTGGGCAGCCTGTTCTTGAAATGTAGTCCAAAGAAACGCACCGGGCGCAATAAGCGCCATCCCATTGACAGTAACACCGGTCAACGAAAGTGACCGCTTGAACTCTGGCGGTGAGCCTGGTGGACCTAGTTCTGAAGCCATAATTCCTCCCTTTCTCCTCGACGCGGTATCGAGGTTTGTAGGGAGCCTATCCAATCGTTGTTACACCGTTGTTTCAGCTCTATGAAGGCTTGCGACATAAACTGCCGTCCCGCACACTAGCACTAGTTCCCTTGCCCCGGATGCAGATACAAAGACAGTGACGTCCACCCCGCGTGTGAAAACGGGGCTTCATTTGCTGCTCATGCTGCCTCGGCTGGTTGACGCTACACCGACTCACTGTAGCTCTTGGCGCGTGATGTCCCTCTGTGTTCTGGGATCGCTAATCCTGCGGCAAGTGTACTCTTGACGCATTCTCACCCGCATTGGAGGTGTAACGCTCCATTGACAACGATAGCAGACTTGACCCTTGTAGCGAGATACATCAGGTTTTGCGCGAATCCGGTTACGTGTCGATCAAGTGACTACCAGACCTCCTCAAAGAGCAATTGAGAGCTTCGCACTCAGTGAGGTATAAGCGGAGCGCCGTCAGGATTGCTAGCTGTTGTTCTCGAAGGCATCACCTCAAGCCCAGTTGAACTCTGCCATCGCCACGACTGTGCAGGAATAACCCTACGATCATTGACTATGAGATCCGGTTTTGCCTCTGGAATACCGGTGAGATAGTAAAGAGTTGGGCTTGGATGTTGAACCCGGTCACGGCTACAAGCACCGAGCCCGCCCGCCAGAATTACGAAGAGCACTGTTCCGCCCAACCTGGCTTTCATGACACCCGTAGTTAGATGCCAAGGTCGAAAGTGTCTGCCGAAATCTCTCCATTGATACGAAGCGAGGTAACCGCTAGATCCCACGTCCTCCCATCCAACTCTTCCTTTGCGATCCTCCGTATAAATCCAGTCTCCATATCAACCCATAGTTGAAAAAACGTGGCGTCATCGGTCACCTCCTGGTCACCATTCCAGTCTGCTCCTGTGTACCACTGTTGGCATCTGGGTTCTAGCATCGGCCGAGCTTGGTCAGGAACTTCATGGATCCAGTTCCCTTGTGAGGCCAACACATGTGCAAACCAGCGGCGGTCGCCAAGGATGCCATCGACGTATTGACCATGGCTGTTGAGTACCAGGTTGAAGTTGCAAACCCAGAGCTGGGGGGCACTCCAATACCATAGCTGTGCATTCTCTCGTGCCGAAAGGTAGGGGCGTCCAGCCCCGACCCCACGGACGAACCACTCGCCCTGTCGTGCCAACGCCTCAGCACGCGTTCCTGTGTTGACCACTACGCCATCGGTTCGAAACGCATACCTGTCACCGTTTACCACAAAAGAATGAGGGTGGCGAGGTGCTGTATAAAATCGCTCCCCACCGTGTTCGGGTAACTCCTCGTCGAGGCGCCATGACTCTGGAGCACTCCACCACGCACTCGAGTGATATACCGGAATATCGGGTTCAGTCTGCGTAAAGTCGGCCGATGGCTCCTCGACTCTCACACGCCACACACGTCGGTGCTTCGTGAGTAGATGGATCTCCAATGAGTCGACTCCGTCCCATGCATGAAACATCCGTTCTCGTACCAGCTCAAGCTCAGAAGGTGTCGACATCGCTAATCACCTCCCAAATGAACAGCCGGAGTCGTGCCCGTGCAGGCCGCGTAGGTGCCACGGTAAGAATTCGACGACCCCTGGTAAGCACCGTTGACATAGGCATATCCACTGGCATCGTAGTAAGGGAGCGTATTGAGAGGAGCATTCTCGCAGTCAAAGTTAGACTGAGGGGCCATAATGCTGCTCACATTCTCCTCAACCTTTGACACCCCTGGAGCTTGGGCCACCAATTCTCCAGAGACACCTCCATCCGCAGTGGGAACTTCGGTGAGCACGTACAATGTCGCAATTGCCTGAAGCGTACTTGCTGGTTCACTACACCCGACGTAGGTATGGGTATCCACGAAGTGACGATCTAGCGTTGGGTAGTACGCCGATATATGTGGCTTGGCAACCGTTACCGAACAGCTAAATCCCGGATTGCGCACAATCAGTGGACTTTGACTAGCCGACAATGCGGCAGTTGATCCGAGCGCGGTCATCAGCCCACAAGCCGTCATAGCAACTCCGTCTGAAAGGCAGTTCCCAGTCTCATGATTCCCCCTCCGTCCGATCTTTCCGTAGGCAACCCCAATAGTAAGTTATCTCGACAGAGAACGGGTTATTATCGCAAAGATTCTTCGGGACGTGTCCTCCTTTTGGTTGACAAGGAGCTAGCCCGGTTACCCTCTAGGCAAGCCCCGATGGTCCAGGTTAGCTCACTGGGCCTAGCATTACTCAACTACCCTGTCACCTGTCATGCGAGCTCAAGCGGTCGTCCACCCATTGGTCTAGACGTAGAAGGAGCTCTCTAAATCAGGCCTCTGGCTGTGATCTTAACCAAGAATGGGATGCTCGCTGATCGGATGTCCATACGAGATCCACTCTGCTATCGAAATAGACAATTTCTCACACGGCGCCCTCGCGGATGGAGTGGCAGGAGAAGGTTCGTGTTATCCCCCACGTCCTTACGGACGCGGCTTGCGCTCCCGTTTGGTCAGTAGAAAGCTTCCCGAGATGAAGTAAAGTTGTGCGAACTCCTCACGCGGGCGACGGGTCATGGCTACGTCCTCGCCGATGTCGGACAATTCAAAGCGATTGGAGCCCTGCGTGTACAACATGGCCAGAGACCGCATCTTACCACGAGGCCGTCGCGATCAAGAATTCCGGGTCATGCCGGGCTTGTCGTGGAAGCGAACCGTCCCGCCTCTAACCAAGCTCAGCTGGTTCGTGTGTCTAGGTGTTGTAGGAAATCTCTTCAACACGTTCTCGCACGCACTGGTGCTGAGACTAACACAACAATCCAGAACTACCGGAGCGACACCGATAGCGACCGTCCATCCTGAAAGCTATAGGCATTACAAGCTACCCATGGTGGTTGGATGGCAACAACAATAACCGTCCCATCAGAATATCAGATAGCGCACATCACGGATAAGAATGAGGTATTGCATCGCTAATTCTGAACACACATATCTACTAAACAGATGGAGTAAAAAAAGAATTTCCTGAGGCTCCCGGATTCCAGTCCGGGACTGGCCGACCCGTTCCCACCACAGACGAAAGCCGAACGGCACTAACGGCGCCATTCGGCTTCTCATCAATCCATGCCGATGCAGAAAACTCCACTTCGGCACTGGTATTCTTCCTGTTCAGCAGCCCTTTGCGTTGCGCTCGGACATCAGATAGCTAGACAATCCTTCCGGGTATAGATGACCCTGACCCCGGGCAGTCTGTCCAACACCCTCGAGCTGTCTCGACCCTCGGCGAGTCGCACGAATCCCTAGATTAAACTCAGTGAACTTCATTGTTCATTCCTCCAATTCTTTAGGAGACTTTCCTATTACTACTTCGTCATTTAGTATAGCAACCTCAAGGAGTATTTATTCCAGGCTAGCTAGCAAGGATTGTGCAGATATCAGCTAGGGCTGACTGTAAGTTTTATCGCCTCGGCATCGGGATGCGAGTTACAAGTTTAAGACGCGCCAGCGCTAGCAAGCAACAGCAGATCTCGTTCTCCTCTCGCAGGCTCTATACGCTCAGAAGTTCGAGGGGCTTTGGTGGCTCCCAAATCTGGATGACAGCCGCCACCAGTCTTCCTAGGAGAAGCTCCCGGATATGCTCTGGATAATTAGCTTGGTGCGAACGCAACCAACCAAGACTTACCGACCGAGAACGACACGTTTAACTCCTCCGACGGCATCGCGGCCGCAAGTCAGGAAGGGCCCGATGGGATAAGGCATCATCTCAGTGCGCCAGAAGCCACGCCAGTTGTTAACAATACGTAGTCTCGATCGCGCAAGTACGCAAGAAAGATTGACTCTTCTGACCTCAGTGATGAGATGCGATGAACAAGCGAGCCAGAGGTGGCCAACAACTAGCCATACGACATCTGTCTTTTGGCAATCGTATGCGGGTTCCAGGAAGGCGTCAGCGTCACTGAACCTCCGAACTCGACTCCAGTAATCATCGATGATAGCGACACCCGAGCACCTGGGTATTCCCGAAATACGATGCCTGCTCGCTCTCTTCGTGACCAACTGCTGACCTGCTCAATCGGGGCAAGTTCCAGCTCTCACTAAAGACTGGAGCCTCAGTTCGCGCTTACACGATGTCACACACGGACGGAACATCCAGTAGAGCTAGAGCGCGCTAGAGCAGCGATGTCTTCGCAGGCCCATCTTGAACGGCGGTCCATGCGAAGATCAATTGCCACGAGTTAGGCCTCGAGACGTGGATCATGCTGAATGCCTCGCAGCTGCCACAGGCAGCTACAACGCTCTCGAGATTCAGCACACACCGGGAAGCCATCACCCTTGGGAATCGGTTGAATCTAGACCAATCGGCGTAGTGAACTAGCCAGACTTGGATGGGGCAGCCTATATGTTAGGGATACTCGCAAAACACTTTGGTGCGCTCACCGCGGAGATGGCTTCATGGTGCCACCCATTCAGGATGCGTCTTCCATGCAAGTTCAGTCTTGCGCCGTTTTGGCTCGGTCTCTTTGAACATCGCCAACAGGATCAGTCCGGATAACCCCACAAGCCCCGCCCCAACCCAGATGGCGGTGGCAACTCCTGCCAACACAGCAACCACGCCAAGGAGTAGCGGACCGATCGCGTATCCACCGTCCCGCCAGAGACGATAGACGCCAAGTGCTCCACCACGCCACCTGGGATCTGCAGTATCCCCAACCGTAGTTATGAGATTGGGGTAGCTGAGCGCCATTCCGAGACCCATGAGAATCACGGCGACGATCCAGACGCCATGGTTGTTAGAACTTACAAAAATCGCCAGACCGACGGCGATCAGAAACGTCCCGAGGGTTATAGGGAGCTTACGACCCACCCGATCGGCCAGCGCCCCAGAGGCGACCTGCCCGAGCCCCCACACCCAGGCATATAATCCCACCAAAAGTCCGACTTCAGCAAGCGGCACCCCCTTTCCCAGCAGGTAGAGCGGGAAAAAGGCAGCCACCAGACTATCAGCAAACTTGTTTACAAAGCCAGCTTGACACACCGCCAGCATCGAACGATCATGCCAGCTCATATAAGCCCCGAGACGTGTCAGCTTTGGTGCCGCCAACCTCTCCTTGCCTGTTGGGCGACTCACAACCTCAGATTGTGCAAACGGGAGCGTCTCCTTCGCCGGCCCGAGTGTCACGATGACGCCAATAACCACGACACCAAGTGCCAGAAGATAAGGAGTGGGGCGCAAACCATAGCTCGTAACCAAGAGACCGGCCAAGAAGCCACCAACTCCTACACCCACGTAACCAGCAGACTCATCAACCCCTACAGCAAGCCCACGATTCACCGGTCCCACAAGGTCGATTTTGGCGGTCACGGACATCGTCCAGGTGAGAGCTTGGTTCACGCCGAGGAAAAGATTCGCCACGATCACCTGCCACCAAGCGGTAGCAAAGATGATGATGAGCGCATAGGGGACCGCGAATGCCCAACCAGCGAGCAGTATTGCCTTCCGTCCCCTCCGATCAGAGAGCCGTCCAGCTACTAGGTTCATAATTGACTTTACCAGACCAAATGCGGTTATGAAACTGACTGTATAGAGCACAGAAGTTACCCCAAAGGCGTGTCGGGCCAATGGAGGCAACGCTACCCGTTCAACTCCTATCGTCATTCCGATCAACAACGTGATAAACGTAAAGAGGGTGAACTGCCACCAGTTTTGGCGAAGCCCAAGCCTGGAAGATAAATGTTGTCGCTCTACAGGAGGGTCATTAGCTCCACTTCCCGATACTGGGTTCTCCTGACTCACGGTAATACCAGCAGCCGACCAGGCTTGGCACGCAAGCAATCAAAGACAACCTTGACCTCAAAGCAACCATAGTGCTGGAGCAGCTCTGTGTTGAACAGCGGAGATCGAGCCGCTATCGCTCGTTCCGTTGGCCCAAGTTCGATCGCGGGTGCAGATCGGGCTGGAGTCGTAGTAGAGGATGATCTATCGAGATAATCACTAGCACCAACACGAACGCCGAAAACCAACATCTGCCAATCCGGGTCTTGCGTTGGCCAAGAGATTGGTACGCTAGCACCCTTGACTGCATTGCTGGGCGAGTAGGATGCAATCGTCATAGATCCTCCAATATTCAATTGTATATTTGAGTATAGAGCTGGGCTACGACTTAACTACACAAACCAACGCTACGAGTCAGCGGTCGCGGATAGAACTATCCTCGGCTGGAATCAGCCCAACGTCTGAGCCGACTGTGACAGGGAGTCCCGCCAAACGCCACTCAGGAAATCCGTCCTTTAGCCGACTCGCGGCTATTCCCTTGCTTCGAAGAAGGCGAACCACTTGGGGTGCGAAAACACAATACGGCCCTCGACAATAGGCTATGATCTCGCCTTTGGTTGGAAGGCTAGCTAGTCTGGCCTCCACCTCACGATACGGAAGCGAACGCGCTCCAGAAATATGTCCAGCCCGATATTCAGCCTCTGGTCGAACATCCAAGAGGGTAACTGATCCATCTTTGAGTCGACCAAGCAGCTCCGAGTGATCGACGATCGGATACTGCCCGGCAGGTCCCACGTAGGCGGTGACGAGCTGGGGAAAATCAGCGCGCTCCGACTCGGCTGTGGAACGCAAAGCCGACCACAACACCTCCACCTCAATACCCGCCAAACGATAGTAAATGTGGGTACCATCTCTGCGCGAGCGAACAAGTCCGGCGTTGGCTAACGATCGGAGGTGGTGGGATGTATTGGCAAGACTCTGGTCGATTTCCGCTGCGACCTCATACACTGAGCGCTCTCCTTGGGCCAATAGATCAATAATTTCTACTCGCCGTCCAGTCGACAACGCCTTGGCGATCTCACCCAAGGCATCAAAAAGTTTGGTTTTTGCCACTCGCGAGCTCCGCTCGCCTGGTCCAACCTCAGCATATCGCATACCTCCTGGAGTATACCCCAAGCACTTCGCGTTACGGTGGTTGCAGCACAGGTGTGCCAGCAGGCGAGAAATCCCAGCTATTCATGCACGAAGTTAACGCCGAAGTCTCTCTGACAAAATCATCTATAGAGCCGACAGAGACGCCTATCCACGAGATAGGTACATGACTTTTTCTAGAATATCGGTCAATAACGATAGAGGTCGATCTAGTAGTTACCTCCAGGTCATCCGGCTAGGGCGCCATGTCGAAGAAACGATGTCAGACACAGTCGAGGTAAATCGACGCCTCGCAATATCCAGCGAAGCTCCTACCAAGGGTGCATCTATGCACACAGATTGCGGATCTCAATCGACACACGGTTCGGCAGGCTGTGTTACCACCTGCAATCTCCCGCAGAAGCATATCCATTGACTAGCTGTCGCAGTGACGATCATCATCCGCAGTCAAGTCTCCAGTCGGATAGGATCGCTAGCTTTGGTTTCATCCGAAGAAGCCGTGGTCAAGTCGTCCAGAACTGCGGTATCAATAGGAGCCTGATCGAAGTATTGGCGCCCCATTAGCGCAGATGCACCCGCCGCCACCAAACAAGCCGCCACCGCGAAATCTAACGCTACGTGGAGTCCGTGACTGAAGGGGGCCGCGATAAGACTCGGGAAGAAGGAGCGCCCCGTTAGATAAACCGACTGTGCGTGTGGCAACTTCGCCAGTACGCCACTCGGACCCAACAGACTCTGGATCGGATTATATCCCAAAAACGCTGCGAACACAGAGGAGGTCGGCGGTAGATTGGCCACCTTGTGAGCTGAAGCAGAGGGAACTCCATGGGCAATCAGGCCGTGATAGAGAGATGCCGGTAGATGACTCGCTAGGCCAACGATGATCAGAGTAAAGAAAATACCGATGGAAAGCACCATGGCGGCATTCATCGAAGTGGTGGCCATTCCTGCACCCTGCCCTCGCTGGTTTGGTGGAAGCGAGTTCATGACCGCTGCTCTGTTAGGAGAGGTGAACAGCCCCATTGATAGCCCTACGGCGAGGAGCAACAGACCGAACCATACATACGAGAAGTCGATAGGCAAGACCTCCAATAGAGCAAAGCTAAGAGCCGCTACTAGCATCCCTGCGACAGCAAACGGGCGAGGACCATATCGATCTGACAGGAAACCTGATATTGGCCCAGCAAGCAGGAAACCAGCCGTAAGCGGCAACATAAAGATACCTGCCCACAACGGAGTTTGAACAAAGCTGTAGCCATGCTCGGGCAGCCAGATGCCCTGCAACCAGATGATCAGAATAAACATCAAGCCACCTCGTCCTAATGAGGCAAGAAAGCCAGCAACGTTAGCAGCAGCAAAGGAACGAATACGAAACAGCGGTATGCGAAACATCGGCGACTTCACCTTGGTCTCTATCCAGACGAAAAGAGCAAGTACCAAGACGCCACCGATGAGCGCTGTCAGCACTCGTGGGTTCGACCAACCCATGGCATGACTCCCATAAGGTTCGATACCGTAAACGATGCCGACTAGCAACGCCACCAGCCCAATCGCAAAAGTCGCGTTGCCCAGCCAGTCGATCTTGGAGCGAACTCTCACTCCCTTGTCTTTGAGGTTAATGACACCCCAAATCGTCCCTATGATCCCAACAGGAACCGAGACAAGGAAGACAAGTCTCCAATCGATAGGGCCCAGCACTCCTCCGAGGATGAGTCCAATGAAGGTTCCACCGGTAAAGGCAACCATGTTGGTACCAAGCGCCAGACCTCGTTGCTTTGGTGGGAACGCATCCGTCAAGATCGCCATCGAATTTGCCATGATGAAGGCTCCACCCACACCTTGGAATACCCGCATAACTATCATGTATAAGGCAGCATCAGGGCCATGCATCCACGTAACCGAGAGCATGATCGAGAATACGGTAAAGATAGCAAAGCCGGTGTTGTACATACGGACTCGCCCGAAAATATCACCAAGACGTCCAAAGCTAACGACTAGGACTGCAGTCACAAGCATATAGCCCATCAAGAGCCAAAGAAAGTAGCTAGTATTGCCTGGCGTCAATGGATTTAAATGAATCCCACGGAATATGTCCGGCAAGGCGATCAGCACGATCGACGCATCTATAGAGGCCATCAACATGCCAAGAGTGGTATTCGACAACGTAGACCATTTACCTTTGTATGGATCTATGTTGTCCTTTGGCGATTCACCACTCCCGTGTGTTAGCAGAGCCGTTGCACCACTCATCTCCACTCCTCGCCTGGTTGTTTCAACCCAGCCGCCAGCACATCCAGATGCGATGCAAGCTCCTCAACAAGAGAGATACTCCCCTCGTGCTCACTCCACGACATCATTGCCAACCGGGCAGCGACCAGCGTGGTAGCCACCACGAGCGGCGCATACCACCCCGACATCGAACCTCCACCACGCTCGGACAATGGAACGACGAGTTGGCGCTCTACCTCTGCCCAGCTAGCGACGTGGCGAACGAGAAGTGTAGGATTCGAGCGAATAATCCGTAGACGATCGAGCAGTTCCGCATGATCTTCATCAAGCCCGGCCAACACATCTATCAACATCGCGCGAAGTGCCTCTGCTGGCGTCTCTGTTAAAGGCCGAGCAACAAGCGCCGCGAGCATATCTCTCACCAAGTTCGGATCCAGACCGCAGAGAGCATCCTCTTTAGACGAAAAATAGTTGAAGAAGGTACGCGGCGACAGATCGGCATTTGCCGCAATAGCTTCGACCGTTACTGCGCCCAACCCATGCTGAGTAACCAGTGAGACAGCCGACCTCCGAAACGTCTTGCGGGTGGCTTGCTTCTTACGTTCTCGAAGCGATGGTCTCATCGTAATCTTATCCATTCCTTACACTCTATGCACTTTTGCACATTGTGCCGCAATAATCAGTGGATTCCTGCTCCAAAATGAAGCTACCGATATGCCAAGACAGCCACATATTGACGCGTTCTCGCTCCGACGCGCTGTCTGGTGAAGACAATTGACCTATAGCGTTGGCGTGCTGCTATGAAGTACCGTGCTCGAGCGCCCGGTCCTATCGCAAAAAGACAGCCACGAAGTCACGCCAGAAAGGACCAAGGTAATGTACCGGCGGAAAGATCATCGAGGAGAGGAGGTTGGTGCCAACGATGCCACTAGGGGTGGTATCGGTGTAGGTTGCGAAATTAACCCAATCTGGGTTTATATCAAGCTGCATACCTTCAATCGCTCCAGCGTGGACTAGAACTGCTCCGAGTTCTGCAGGGGAGAGTCCAGGTCCACCTACCCAGACAAGGTTGTGATTTGCAGTTACTCCAATGCCACTACGCCAAGTGCTAACCAAGTTTCCAAGCGAGTAACCCCATGTGACAAGGGGAGCAACACTCGCCTGCGGCGTCACCTCCCCATGATCGACCA
Source organism: Ferrimicrobium sp. (assembly GCA_027409005.1). Lineage (GTDB taxonomy): Bacteria > Actinomycetota > Acidimicrobiia > Acidimicrobiales > Acidimicrobiaceae > Ferrimicrobium. The sequence goes on from DAHZQE010000392.1 coordinate 15,813, forward strand.
GGAGTGTGAGATTCTGTCGGACCGACTGCACCGATGACGTCATAGACACCTCACTACCCCACGCACCGATGTTGACCGTCCCATTGTCATACTCAACCAATGAGGCGTCTCCGTTATGGAGAGGAGAGCCATAGCGTCCAGCCTGATAGAAACCTCCTGAAGTAGCGCTGAACTGAAAACCCCCTTCGAATGCGGCCAACAGAGTCGGGAACCGCGAGGAGGGTATCGGCGCTTGGTATGGCCATGAGCCACCAGGCTGGGTGGTGCCTGCGTAGATCTGCGTGCTTGCCTGTTGCTGATTCATCCACGCGACCGCCACTGGTTGGGCTCCGGCTTGAGGCACTATCGTAGTCGTAAAGAGTGCGGCCCCTCCGATGCCTTCGTCACCCTTTGGAACCCATGGTACCGACTGGGCTCCAGCGGCCATGGGACTGAGAGTAATCGGCGCATACCAAAGCTGCTCGTAGGAGCCGAGTCGTGACGATGGGCGCATAAAGCCATGGTTTGCGAAAGCTGCCCACGGATACGTATTCACTACATCCGCTACGGGAGCACCGGTTACGGTTCGGGAACAAACTAAGAGCAGCACAGTGGTCAACACCCCGAGACTGTTCCTGTGAATCCTTGCACCCGGTCTAATCCGATGATGCCTCATCGATCCAAGTTATCCGAACCGCAAACAGTAACCGGCTCGTCTCGATTCACCCGTTGTCAGCAAACCATTATCCAACAAATTACGATCAGCGGCCTCGAACCATCACACATGCCATCGTCTCGACGCTGAGCTCCCACAACCTATAGATCGCAAAGCTTGCATACCCAGAGACCACGCCTAATCAACTACAACAGAGTTGATCCCAGCACACGATTACTGCGTGCGGTACTCCAAGCTTGGCACTACTTGGCCCCGTAGGAACGAAGAACAGCGTTCAACACCGCAGTGCAGATTGCATGCATGAAATTCGGGAATTTACAGGTCTCAAGGTGTCGTCCAGTAGTTCCCAGGGTCGGCAGTTGGAGAACGAGTGATGACTGCGCTGGCAGAATAGTTGCCACCCGATGGCTAGGGCAACTTGTCATCTAAAACCAGTATCCTGCTCGGCTAGTACCGAACACATGCGACTTATGGTCGACTTGTGAGAAGCTCACTAACGCGACTCGATGAAACATCGCCTCTGCCGCCCGAGCTATTGGACCGCGCCATGTGCGCAACAGCCGACTTTGCTGCTCGATGCATTAGAAGAACGACATGGGCAAAGCTCCTGTACTTTTGGTGTTTAGACTGGTCACATCCTATGAATCGAGAATCGCGCACTGTCACACTCGTAGTTTCAATCGCCTCTGCTACAACCACCACGCTCCCAGCATTCCTCACAGGCGCGCTTGCAGTGGTGATTCGGCACCATCTCGATCTCACCACCACCCAGTTGGGGCTCCTCGTCTCCACGTTTTTCGCTGCCGCGATCCCCTTTTCTTTGCTCATAGGACCCCGGGTCAAGCTGCTGGGTGTGGAGAGGCTAATGCGCATAGCAGTAGCCTCCACCGTGCTCAGCCTGCTCACCATTGCACTCCTAGATAGCACGTTTCTTAGTATTCTCGTGTCACTCATCCTCGCTGGAGCTGCGAATGGTGTGATGCAACCAACAGTAAATCAATTTCTGGTTGGGCGCATCAAACTCAAAGGACAGGGGCTCGCGTTCGGCATCAAGCAGGCAGCGGTGCCACTAGCGACGCTGTTGGCTGGACTAGCCGTACCTCTCGTGGCGCTCACCATCGGCTGGCGGTACGGTTATCTTGGTGCCGCAATTTTCGGTATAGTTACGTTTGTCGCGATTCCAACCACAAACAAGGGTTCCACTGAGCAAGGAGACCGAACCGCAACCAAGGTTGTGCTAGGACCGCTCATCATCCTCGCTATGGGGATGGCATTCGGAGCCGGAGCCGCGAATGCCATGGGAGCATTCCTCGTTAGTTCGAACGTTCACAGTGGGTTCTCTCCGGGCACGGCAGGTTATCTGGCGGCTATTGGAAGCGCAAGCTCATTTATAACTCGCATTATGTCCGGTTTCTTTGCAGACCGGAGACGTGGAAATCACCTCACCGTCGTTGCGGCGATGCTAATGATCGGCGCAGTCGGCTACCTTCTCCTATCGCTTGGCAATCCCGAACTCGTTGTTTTTGCCGGAGTCTTAGCCTATGCAGCTGGATGGGGATGGAATGGGGTCTTCAATTTTGCCATCACAAAGACACACCCAGGCTCTATTGCACATGCAACCGGCATTACCCAGGCCGGTCTATATTGCGGCTCGCTCCTGGGCCCCTCGCTATTCGGAGTCCTAGTTGACCACTACAGCTTCGCTGTCGCTTGGCAGGTCAATGCGGTCTTTGCAGTCATTGGCGCAATTGCAATGTGGATCGGCAGAAGAGCCCTCCGGGCCGAGCTAGCCGGTCGCGACCTTGGAGCATAATCTCAGCCTACAAAACATTACCCCAGCTAGCACTCAAGAGACGGGGCACGATTACAAGATATCAGAAAGTCTAGGCTAAGACGCCGAGTGGCCGGGGGGAGTCTCACCCCCGGCCACTCGGCGCGCCGCACGGGCATCGCTGAACTCGGAGAAGACCGCCGTGACGCGCGTGCTCCTTGTGTCGCTTGTC
>DAHZQE010000410.1:0-4538 GCA_027409005.1 Ferrimicrobium sp.
GAGTGCAAATACGAGCTGGACTCTCTGGCCCATTTCTTGAGGCTTGGGAATGAATTCCACCACTACACAGGCTCTACCGAATGGCTCGGCAAGCGATGGTACAAAGCTCTGGATGCGCTCCTGAGGGTGTTGGATGAGCAAGGGAAAAGTACTTTCGATCCCAAAACCGGAGCATTCAGGAAGCAGGCGTATAGGTTCCAACGCATGACGAGCACCGGAACCGAAACCCTCAATCTCGCCGGCAACGGCAATCCTCTGAACTATGGCACGGGTCTGATTCGGTCGGCTTTCCGTCCCTCGGACGATGCAACGACGTTGGGCTTCTTCATACCGGCCAACGCAATGATGGCCGTGGAGCTCAAACGCACCGCCGCCGTCTTATCCTCCGCAGGAAAGGAGACTCTCGCAGCAGACCTCCAAGCGCGAGGCGAGGCGATCGAGAAAGGTGTCTGGGAACACGGCGTCGTGCACCACAAGAATTACGGGCCTGTCTTCGCCTTCGAGGTCGATGGGTACGGCTCCGCGATCCTGATGGATGACGCCAACGTCCCCTCCTTGCTCTCCTTACCTTACCTCGGTTTCGTGCAGAAACATGAACGCACATACCAGAACACCAGGAAGATGATCCTGTCCAAGGACGGAAACCCTTATTTCCTCACCGGTTCCGCTTTCAAGGGTATCGGAGGTCCGCATATCGGACTCACGAATGCGTGGCCCATGAGTGCGTTGATGCGGGTGTTGACTACGGACGATGCGGGTGAGATGAAGGAGGCGCTGGAGGCGGTCAAGAGGGTCAGTCCTTTGGGTCTCGTGCATGAGAGTGTGGATGTGGAGAGAGGGGGCCGGGAGTATACGCGGAGTTGGTTTGCATGGGCGAATAGTGTGCTGGCGCAGACGGTGCTGGACGTGGCGGAACGCGTGCCTGAGATAGTGTTTGGGGATGGGAAGGGTGCGTACAAAGTGGGTGGCTGAGGGAAGAGGATGGTATTGGTCTCGCGTGAAGATGCACGAAAGTTTCGCTCGGGGATCCCAGGCCGCTCTCCTGCTGTGGCGCCAACGTCCCCGTTGCCCAGATCATCTCCCTTTCCGGCTTCTTTGACCGCTGATCCAAACCTGTTCACCAGTTCCCGCCGGAGCGCCGTGTTCTCGCTGGCTCACTCCATCAGCCTGGCTTGAACCTTGCTGCCATGTATGCATCCCACGGAGCCGACATCACCTCTCCTTCCGCATCACCCAGACTTTCCGCTCACCATCCCTTACCGGGGCTGCTACCGCTGATGTAGCCAGCACGCATACGCCGTGAAAGAGTACGAAGTGCATGATAAGGCCGATTGCCGACGACTGCCGGCTCCCGGATCTGGTTATGCCCCCCGGCGGGGAGGTCGAAGGAGCTCTTTGGCGCCATCTGCCTACTCTGCTGCTGCAGAGGTCCAGATGTGATTCTTTGCGGTCGCTGGCGTTCTCCTTCCCTACCGACGGGAGGAAGCGGTGGTTGGTCCCGGTGTGTTGCAGCCTGAGTGAAGCCCAAAATTGGCGACTGGAAAGCATGCAGCATTGAGCGGGAGCTAGCGGTGGACTGGCGGACCGCTGTCCGCATCACGAACGGCAGGAGCGACCGACTAGGGCACGTTCGAGAGCTCATTAGAGCGTAGAAGGGTTTTGAGGCCATCGAGGCCACATCTCTTTGCACTCTGTCCTTTACAACGTCCTCATTGAAAGGCCTCCTACATCACCGCTTGGTCCACAAATACCTAGAAGCCGTCCCATAAAACCTGACAGCACCAAGCACGACCATCACCCGCTAGCTTCTCCGAGTTCAAGAGCTTCGATATGACCTCCGGGCAGTCAGTACATGCCGCTCAGTCATGCCATGACCGCACTGCCCGATGACGAAAGATGGATTAGGCACGATCATGTCTGAACTCTGCAGCCGAAGCGAGGGATGGGCTGTTGGTGACTTGCATGCTGTTGCACGTGGTCAACATGGTTCTGTGACAGAAGAATGGGACTGCTGGGCTTGGAACAGCATCGAAGTTGACGGCTCTAGGAAAATTGAAAGTCGCGTTCGAGCGGGTCGGGTATGTGCAGTTCACATTTACCACAGGACTGCTCTTTCGACGGCGACGCCTCGCCATCGTGTGAACTCATTCCGCGGTGCTGCACTATCAGATGACAGTGCTAGACCAGAATCCTTGTCTGGCAGTGTTGCTGAGAACACAGTGGCGCTCTCTCTGCCTATCAAGCTGCCAGTAACGATTATTCCACACATACAGCTCATTGAGCTCAGGACCCAGCAGCTTCGTACACGCGAGGCTGAGAAAACCACTTCGGCATATTTTCAAGCACTTCACCGTCGCCGGTGTAGTACATTTTGCGGTCATCTATCTTTCGCGGCAAATTTACCGCAGACAATGCGAGTTCGCCTTTGCCGTAGTCGACGGCGAACCTTTGCAGACGCTGCACGGCGAATATCTTCCCTGTCCCAGCACCCAGGGCCAAGAGAATGCACTCATCCACGCATACCGAGCGCATAAGTTCCAGCTTGCGGCTATTCAGGCCGTCAAACAGACACTGCAGGTCACTGTTTTCGTCGACTGTGAAGGTGTTGCCTCTCCAGAACATTTGTTCGGTTTCTGCGCTGTCATTGGCAACTGGCACGCAGGAGGGCCGGTTCTCGAAATCGCTAACTTGGGCAGCTAGCGCTACGTGTCAACGTGGATTCCAGCGCTCGCGAAGATGAGCAAATTATGTCTGAAAGGCTTGGGATTGACTCGGTCGTGTTCGTCGCTGATGGGAGCCAGCTTGTAGATGATCTTTCAGATCTCTGGCGGAAGATCGAGCAAGCTTGCCGGCACCATCTCGGGAGGGCGAGGAGGAAGTGTCGCTCGCCGTGATCTATGTCCAGTTGGTAGATAAAGATGGCCTGTTGTCGGGCTGCTGCATCTGATACTGCCCATATTTGCAGGACTGACACACTAGAGAGCGCACAAATGGACTTCAGCGTGGAGAATGAGAATAGCTCATGAGAAGAAATATAAGCATCTGATCTCTCAATCCCATGTGATGAGTATGAAACCCTGGAGAACCTCGCTGCTGAATGCTCACTTCACACTCCAAATTCCAAGTTCAACGCTGCGTCACTCGTGAGTTTGTTTTCGATCTACAGGTCTGGTGTTCAACTCACGTGATAAGACTTCTACATGTAAGGAACTTGGGTTGTCCGTGCACACACGGAGAATGGAAGGAACGACCGTCAAGGCCCTGAACCATCAATGTCGCCCCCGCATCCTCGGCTCAGCCGACCAGCTCCCTGCCCCACGTCACACTCCAAAGCCACCTCTCCCCGCGACCAACACTTTCAATAACCCAGCATCTCCGACTCGTGCCGCACTGCACCGCCATACGAACTGCAGCAATCACAATGCCCTTTTACGAAATCCACCACCACTACCCTCTAACCTCCTCCCAGAAATCCGAGCTCGCCTCCGCGATCACCCACATCCATAGCACGACCTTCAGCACACCCAAACTCTTCGTCAATGTCCGCTTCTGCCACAATCCCACCGACTCAGGTATCAACTTCGTCGGCGGAGTCGTGCGACCCACGAATCACGTTCGCGCACATGTCCGCTCAGGCCCATCGCGAACCCGACAGGATTGGCAAAACCTCTCGAATCAGATCCAAAGCGCTTGGGGTAAGATTGTAGGCCCCGGTTTGCCGAGTGTCAGAAGGGCAGAGGAGACCGCAGATGGCGATACGAGTCTCCATAGTATTATCATTCTGGGAGATTTGATCTTCGGGATGGAGTTGGGATTTGCATATCCGGAGGCGGGCGGGGATGTGGAATGGTTGCGTAGCAATATGTCAGAGTTTGAAAAGAGGGCTGAGGCAGGGGACGATGAGATCAAGGGTATGGTGGACGAAGTGAAGGAAAGAGGATTGTTGGGTGATGGCAAGACTGCGCAGCAGAGGTTGGAGGAGGCATTGGGGTGGGGTGACAGTGCATAGGGAGTTGAGAGGATGTGTTCATGGTGTGGTTGTCGCTCGAATACCAGATATGTTGTACAATATGATCGCAGTCTCGGTGATATTATCATCGGCGGAGACATCGTCCCCATGCTGCAAAAATCATCAACGAGTGAATTGTACAAACGCAATGCGCAAGACTTACCAGGTAATCCGCAGCCAAAGCCCACCAGCAAATAGACCAAGAAAATTATCACCACAACCATCAACACCATCAGCCGCATGTTCTTCCACCACATTTTCCGCCGCAAACCTCGACTCCTCACACGGAAATCCCTGGCACTCCCACCCAGCCTATCCGTCTTGTCGACCAGTAAATCGATCCTCTCCCCGCGTTCTAATACCCGCTCAATGTTCTCCGTCATGATGCCGCGTACATTATCGATCTCACTCTGCACGTTCGCAAAAGCATCGTCCTGCCCAGCTTTCGTGGTCCCGTACTCGACCATCAGTCCTTTGAGCTGCCCATTGAAAGCCGCTGCGCCGTAGGCCGGTAAGTCCGCAAACTTTG
>DAHZQE010000198.1:0-18581 GCA_027409005.1 Ferrimicrobium sp.
AGGGTGCCCAGTGCAGACGACCTAGACCGAAACGAGAGCTAGGCAAGGACGCTCGCCCAATGCGGGTAGGCGCCGGGGCAGGGATCGGATTCCCACCTGCGCTTTTGGGTGCGTGGCCCATCGGAGAGCGGGACGGCGAGACGAGATGGTGTGTGATGACGGTCGCTTCGCTTGCATGGGCCTCGAAGCCTCGAGCAAGCCGACGCCGTTCTCGCGTGGCCGTGCAAACGAGGGCACCGCATGCCGTGCTCCTGCAGTCGAGATCATAATCTCCTGGCGTTCCGCGGCTGCGGCTGCAAGTGGACGGAGCTGGCAGCAAGCTGGGTTGCTCGTGGTGCGGAGGATCAGCGCATGATGGGAGATGAGGCTCGATCGCGAGCAGCCGCGCCTAACGGCCGGCCTGGTTGTCAACGAGGACATGGCAAAGCCTGGACCATGCCGGGAGATCAGTGATCGAGGGCGAAGGAATCTAGGTATTATTCACCGAAGCGTGTTTCGCGCGGGGGTCAGCAGCCGAAGCTCATCGCTGCGCGTGTCCGATCCGTCCCCAGTATCGGCACGAGGACGTGGTGCGCATCGTGCCATGATGGCTCAGATCCGGCAGCGTCACCGTCGCGCGCCGCGCATGGTCGTCGCCGCGGCGGTGCCCGCCTGCAGCTGTCTCGACGCTCGGAGCCTCCACCGCGCGAGAGTGACCCCAAAGTGCCCTGGGATTGCGCCGTCCCGCCTGGTCACTGCTGCAAGCGCAGAGCAGAGCATCGACCTCACCGGGCCCCATCCCAAACTCCGTTCCAACGTATAGTAGCGCTGAGACTGTGCTGGCTTCCCGCCCTAGTCAGCGGCGCTAAGGCACCTCTCACCCTAGCCATCGCTGCCAATTCCCTACTAGCTCCCCGCCGTACATAATCGTGAACGCCCGCTGATGCCCGCTGAGGAGTTGTGGCCGAAGCGTCCAGCCCTCGACCGCCATCCGCACCTAAGCTTAACGCACCCTTAACAAAGGATCGCCACGCCCATGTCAAAGGCACTGTGCTCCTCCGCCGCGCCTGACTTCACCACATCCTCCGCCTCGTCCATCCATCTGCTCCACGTCTCCGGCTACCCCAACTCGAGGACGAAGGGTGCCGCCGCCGCCGCCGACGACAATCGCTCATTGTTGCTGCAGCTCGCTCGATACTGTTGCCCAGCTGATCGCGATTTCCCTTAGCTCGCTGGAAGCGGGGCGCCGTCTCGGACGTGTTCCAACAAAGAATAATAGCCATCAGCCATCCCGCGACGCCTTGTGCGACCGCGTGTAACTCCGCCGCTGCACACCCACACTCTCGGGTAACCCAGATCTCATCCTCACCCTCGGCGTCGACCTGACCGATCGATAGGCCACTGCATCTTGCCCTTCCTCGACCAGCTGGAAACGCCACCCTTCCATGAGGCGAGGATCGAGGCTGTCTAGCAGCTTTTGGGATTCACGTGCATTCGCTCGCGTCACGCCCACTGAATTGGCAGCTCAGCATTTGCAATTCTTCTGTGCCATCCCCGTCTACCCCGGTGCAGCCATCCCAGGAGCCCGGACGCTGGCTTGAGTACAAAGCTTGCCATTACCCAGTTTCTCGGATCGACCAGCAGCAGCATCGCAGCAACTGACGTCGAAGTCCACCTTCTACTCAATAATCACTTGTGCCTGGGAGTCGTCCAGCAGTCACCGCCCTCCTGGCTTCCATCCTCGCCCTGCCAGGCAATTCCTGGTCCTTCGAGAAGCACTACAGCGCTGCATATCCACCATCATTTGTTCAACCTCTGCCGACGCCCCCGGCAGAGATCTCTCAGCCTCTGAGCTCATTCAACCAAGCAATCGCCAACGTGGCTGCTGCCGTAGCTTACCCACATTCGATGGTACCTGCGCCCAACTCCATGGGCGCTGCTCCTGACAGCTTTACCGCTCGGAGACCGGCTGCTACAGGGCTGTCCAACAGCTTTGCTCTGCCACCTCTGCCGCCATACCACTCTACCGTGGCGAAGTACTCTGGCGTCAACACGACTCAATCGAACCCGACATCAACCACACTCACGAGCGTTGGTAATCTCCTCACACCCCCGAGCAACAGCTCAGCAGACGGGATCAGCCCAAGCACAACCAGTCTTACGACCGACAGTTCAGTGTCAAGCCAGGCGCCAGTCCAATCCTTCACCACGGCCACTGGCGCTTGGCCTCCGCCGTCAGTAAGCGCTGCGCCATCCTATCAGTACCACTCTGGACCACCGCCGTCTTTCGGACAGCCTCGCGGCATCTTCTCTCCGTCCCTCAATTCGATCGTTCGCGCAAACGCGTCCCCATCGGTGGGCGAGCTGCCCCCTCCGCCGTACGATATCTCTTCGCACTACGCACAACCTCTACCCATGTCTGCACCTACCATCCAATCGATGCATGCGCACTCGCAGTCGATCGGCAGTGCTATGATGGGCGGCCAACCACCAGTCACCACGTCCATGGCGCAATCGTCGGCAGTGAATGCACAGGAGGCGTTCCGACCGCCGCCGACTCCTGGCTACTACCACGGCTCGCAATCATCCGCAACGCCGCAACAAGCCAATTTCCCATACCCGGGCCCGGCAACCCTCCAACAAAGCCCAGTCAGCGCAGGCGGCATGCCCCCCAAGATGTCTCCGAGCAATGGGCCAGGTCCCGTACCACCGCTTGGACAACCGTCGTATAGACCCTACAGCTACCCGCTGCCAGGTCCCGTGCTGTCCAACGTCGGCAATCCAGGCGGACAGCTTGCACTAGTCGGTGGCATGGGACACAGCATGATGGGCGGCTACAACAGTGGCCATGCAGCATCAATGCACCACATGTACGGACATCCACCTCCATCAAATCCGCAGAACGATCGCCCATTCCGCTGCGATCAGTGCCCGCAGAGTTTCAACCGAAATCACGACTTGAAGAGGCATAAGCGCATACATCTTGCCGTCAAGCCGTTCCCGTGCGGTCATTGCGACAAGAGTTTCTCGCGAAAGGACGCGTTGAAGGTATGGCTTTTTATCCTTGTCCAGTGACGCGAACACCCACTGATGTAGTTTTGCAGCGACACGTCCTGGTCAAAGGCTGCGGCAAAGCCGTAGCGACCGCAGACGCCAAAGAAATCGGCAGCGACTCCGGCTCGCTGAAGAGCGAGCACAGCAGCCCGACCATCACAGTGGTGTCATGAGCGGCTATCGCTTGGCCTCCTCGGCATGCGACTTCACTCGGATTCAGATGTTACCAATGAACGATACCCTTCCTTCTCCTATTTGTATGAATATTTCGAGATTATCATTACGACAGCGATACGGGAGAGCAGGTCCTTTGCAGAACCGCGAGCGGGCATGACGGAAAGTGTTTATGCATGGCGTTCAATTTGGGAGGCATGTGGCAGAAGAGAGAATGCTGGGCACAGTACGCTCTGTGTGAGCGAGGGATTTGGAAGCGATTTCTTTGGGCTGTAGGTATTGAGCAGCGAGCCATACCTCCTTCCTCGCCCTGCTAAGAGGCAGACGTCGCAGTTCCCTGCGGCTTGCCTGTGTTTGCCTGCCTGAGAAAGTTGGTCGATCGACGAATCCGGAGAGCGATAGCTTCCGTATCCAGACGTTGCAGGCTTTCTGGAATCACAAAGGCCAAATCTTTCTTCGTCAGCTCCTCCTTTCCACGTGCTCAGTGCGCCGAATCGACAACCTACTATGTCGCCGGAAATACTTTACGCGCGAACAGGACTGCGGTCGCGCGATGCTTCACATGCAAGCGACTCGTCCCGGTCTGTCGACGCTCCAGAACGCAACCCTGCAGCGGACATGTCCGGTCGAAAAAGCTCGAGCATTTGAGGTCGGGCGTCGGGCGTCGGGCCACAATGGCGGCTGCAGGTCAAGTGTCCCCGAAGCTTTCGCGTTCGGCGCAGTCTGGACGGACTTCATCTCTTCGATCTCGTCGCCTTGATTGCCATGTGTCGTTCGGATCAAAGGCTGTGTGTGTCTGGGCCTTTGCTCGTTCGATGCATTTCTCTCCGCAGACGATTCATGTCCGGGCTTCTCCGACGAAGATCATCCTCTCGCGATCAGGTGTGCTCCGGCTTCACAGACCCACGCGTGATGTCTTCGGAGACGGAAGCCTCTGCATGGCTGAGATGAGAAGGAAGGTTATGACCTGGGATTCGATGATGTCTTCGTTATGGTCAATGACACTTGGACATCTGAGGAGTCATTCGCAGGCGGAGTACGCTGCACTTGCGAAAGATTGACATGGTCAGAAGAAGAGCAGGATAGAAGACTTCAGGTCGCACTGCGCACATTCAAGTTGTGCCATGCGTAGGTCAGATTCGTTTTGTCTCCGTTCTTTCCATCTTCATCAAGATTGCGGTGTGCGCAACAGAGCATCTATTTTCGTGGCGTGCATTCCTCACTGAACGGCTAAACTCGTACAGATAAACACCAGCGTATCCACCAGACAACTCATTCCATTCACGCGGTACCACAGATCGATCTCTCGAGACGCCGGCTCAACCAGGTGCTGGGTCTCGTGCCTCGCCGTCGCTCCTTCCTTAGACGTGCAACTTGGCGCTTTCCCTGGCTGCAGCCCAAACAAAACCTGGCTTCGCCAGGAGCGGGGAGTCTACGGCTGCTGCCAGCATCATTTCAAGCGACAGCGACTTCTACACACGTGCCATAACCCTCCTCACGACATTTTCAGCCGGTGGCCTCATTCACGACCAAATCCGCTCGCTGGAGTTTGGGTGTGGCAATCCGCTGAATACCACACCCCCTTGTTGTTTGTCGCTTGCGGCGGGCCGGCCACCTCCCGAGCAGAGCCATTGATATTCGCCCGCCCCACCACAGCCGGGCACAAACAACACCCACACCCACGAAGACGCGACCCGGCAGCCTTGGATGCGAGGCGCTGGTTAGGAGCGAGGAGGATTACGTGAGCATTGACAGGTAAGCGGCAGACTTAGCAGGTACTCTCCATCACGGGCACATGAAAGTGAGCGGGGAGCGGCGTGCTGTGGAATGGCGGAGCGGCACAGGCAGAACCGGCTAGGGCCCAAAAGACAACCACTTGGTGAGCTGCGCACCGATGATAATGCCTCAACGCCAGTAGAGGTGAAGCAGATGAAGACCGGCAAAGCTACTCAATCATCACCAACGCGTCACCTGCCACACAACGAGTCGCTAGAAGCAAATGGCTCGCTCGCCGTTCGCAGCGGCCGGCCTAACTCTCCAGAGATTAAACGCGTCTCTCAGATCGCGTCTGAGCATGGGCGCGATTCGAAACGCAACTCAGCCATATCGACAACTTCCACAAACGCGTCCGGACGTCGCCGGAAGCAGTACATCGGCCACTGGCAGCTTGGGAAGACCATAGGTAAAGGCGGCTGCTCACGAGTTCGCGTTGTTCGGCATCGATATCGAGAGCAGTATGGCGCCGTCAAGATAATCACGCGCTCGACCGCGGAGAGTACGCGTGCACAGAGTCTCGCCAATCTTATCGAGACCACGAAGGGCAATGCTTCGTTCAACGCCTCTGGCTACAAGCCGATCCCATATGGCCTTGAGCGTGAGATTGCTGTCATGAAGCTGCTGGAGCATCCGAACATCGTTCGACTTTTCGACGTCTGGGAGAACCGAAACGAGCTGTATTTGATCATGGAATATGTCGACGGCGGCGAGCTATTCCACTATGTCGACGAGCGCAAAGGCTTGCCTGAAGACGAAACCGTCTGCATCTTCAGGCAAATTGTGTCGGCATTGCTATACTGCCACCGATTGCTCATCTGCCACCGTGATCTCAAGCCGGAGAACATCCTGCTCAATCAGGGCGATCTGACCGTCAAGCTCATTGATTTTGGAATGGCGGCATTGCAGCCGAAGGGCCGCAAGCTCAGCACGCCTTGCGGCAGCCCTCACTACGCCGCGCCGGAGGTGGTAACCGGCAGGCCGTACGACGGGACTCTGGCGGATGTCTGGAGTTGCGGCGTCATCCTATACGTGATGCTCACTGGCACGACTCCCTTCAACTACTCTCCCGACGGCGACATTCGCGTGCTGTTTCAGGATATTGCGCGAGCCAAATATTGGATGCCACCAGATTTTAGCCCGGAAGCGAAAGACCTCATCAGGCGCATCTTCAAGCCTGACCCAAACCGCCGGATCACGATGAACGAAGTCTGGGACCACCCACTACTACACAAGTATGATCGGGACTTTGGTCTAGATGGCAAGCATGGCAGCAAGGCAGCCGCCATTGGGCCTGAGCCGAAACTTGATCAGTGGAAGATCAAGCGCATCCAAAATATCGACCGGGAAATTCTGCGCAACATGCGCACCCTTTGGCACAGCGACTCGGAGCAGACGCTCATCCACAAGCTGCTCAACAACGAAATCAACCAAGAGAAGCTCTTCTACGCAGCGCTTATCAAGCATCGCGAAGAGCAATTCGAAAATTTCGTTGGCAGCCAGAACGATATGGACTACTCAGCAAGCGACTATCATCATAGCAGGCCAGCCAAAGCAGACGAGACTCCTCCGCTGCCGTCTAGTCAGCGGTCGCACTCACAGTACTCTATAATGAATGATGAGCATCTTCGGCCTAGCCCTAGCTTTGTCGAGCCGCCACCGTCATTCTGCAGCTATGATCCGTACCGAGCCTCCAAGAATCCGATTGTCAACGCTCGAGGCGATTATGCGAACGTGACCGTTCATCGCCAAGGCAGCGCCGGGACCCGCAGCAAAGGCAGCACTCATCGTACATTGCGCCATCATCCCGACGCACTGCGGATTGAGATGTTGAAGCAGAACGGCCGTAGAGTCTCTACGGCATCCAACTCCAGCCTAGTCCGGTCGCATCGCAGCAGAACGTCAATGCAGCGCTCTTCGATGTCTCGACACTCGATTACCAGTACAGCGTGGCCTAGCAGTCCGCCAGTGATCGTCGCCAAACGGCCGTCGGATGCGCACAAGCGCGGCGTCAGCTTCGAACATCTAAGACGTAGCTCCACCATGAGCGCGATGAACTCGCTGGCTTCATCGAAAGCTACCCCCTTAACTCTACGCCTGCCGGAAAATGCTCGTGATCTAAAGCCGGTGCGTGCGCTGGTAGCCGGGCCTGAGTACTCCAGTCCAACAGTGCAAGCTGCGCAGGCAATACGATCTCGCAAGGAGAAAGCTGCGGCGATCGAGTTGCCGCGCATCAAATTGCGCAAGCCGGAAACGCCAAGCCAGCATATACGCAGTGAGATAAGGAAGCACAGCGCGGAGCTGGAGAAGGCATGTGAAGAGGCGTTCTTCCGGAGCTCCGTAGGATCAAGCATGACTGCGACAACGACTGCTACCAAGGAGGACATGCCAGCCGACACGCCGCCATCCTCAATCTCCATCCATGTATCTGCATCTTCGCAGCAAAAGCTAGAGCAAAAGCCGATCAGTCGCCCGCTCCCTGAGCTCCCGCGAGACACACCCAACACGTATCTGACAAGGACGCTCGAGGAGACACGAGTGAAGCTTGCAGCGTACAAGAGCGCAGGCCAAGACAACACTGCCAAATTCGACGAAGTCATGAAAATGCTGGAGCACATCATGCCGACCGGAAACACGCTACCGCCGGAGTATAAACGTGTGTTCACTGCACCGGAAGCCAAGACCCCTGACCATCTCGCTGGCTTCCTGCCAATGATCTCTGAGGAAAACGACAGTCAGCACAGCAGTAAGAATGGTATCAGCAATTGGCACAGGTCAATCACGGCGCCTGTTCGTGGACTGAAGAATGTTGCAGATGATACGGTTCGCATCGTACCACCGTCTTCGCCTGGTGTCGTCGCGCCACTGAATGTTCGAAAGCGCAGCAATGGCAGTGAAGCCAGCGACGACACCCAACGGCGTTTGTCGGCGCAGAGGTCTGTGGAGCGCTTGAGCAATCGAAAGCATCTTAACGAGCATGTCGGCGGTCTGACTGCCATTGACGAAGATACTACGCTTCCGCCGACCCCTGTACTTGTACGGAAGAAGCGCTCTGGGTGGTTCGGCCTTGGCAAGAAGATTGAAGCCAGCAGTCCAACAACACTTGGCGCAGCGCATTTGGACCTTGCCGACCGCTTAGAGAAGCGTCCGTCCCGTGTACTCACCAAAGACAAAGCGTTACTAGCCGAGGCGCATCGAACCGGCATGCTTGAGGAAGCGCCTGCTCGCAAGAAGGTGTTTGCTGGTGGCAGGAGCGGCTTCGGCAAATGGCTCAATCGCAAGCGTTCTGATAAGGACAACATCAACAATTCTGAGACGTTCTTAGGTGAGTCAAGTGTCTTGATCTTACGAACAGCGGCTGACAGTGAGATGCAGCGAATACAACAGACATATCGTATGCGAACACTCAGCCGTCAATGCAGTCGATGTTCTCCAACGCCTCACAGGCACCTTCGAGTACCAATGGGCCACCAGCATCAAATGGTACCGAGCGCTCATGGTTTGCTCGCTTCTTCCGCGTCAAGCCATTGGCCAAAGTCATCTGCTTCTCGATTAGTCGCAAGAAGGCTCGCCAGGAGCTTATAATCCTGATGAAGGAATGGCAGCGCCATGGCATCCGCGACGTCCTATGTCAGGACAACACCATCACCGCTCGTGTTGATAAGCAAAACTCGCTGGAGATCAAGCCGGTCAGCTTCATGATCCAACTCTTTGTCGTCTTGGAGCAAGGAAAAAAGGTGAACATCTGCGCCGCTAGGTTTACGCAGGTCAAGGGTGCAGGCAGTGCTTTCAGGAAAGTGATCGAGGTCGTCGACGGTATCATGAGAGGGAGAGGCTGGTTGGTCGAGGACGAGGAGAAGTGGAGCGCCTTGGCGGAGATTGTGGGCACAGGGACGTGAAGAGGTGGAAAGGGTCGGGGGTTGGGAAGACGAGAGAATGGGCGGGAAGCATGGCTATCGCGAAACAACATGATTGATAAGCTGTGCTTCCTGGACATTGCGAGAGAGGATTGGAGATGAACTTGCTTGGGTTCGCGGCCGTAATGGAGTATGCCAGAGTATGCATTTCGGGCAAAGTGGGCTGGGAAGTAATCAGGGAGGGCTGTGTTGTTATTCGCCAAGCATAGCAATCAATGTGTATGTTGCAGCACAAACATGGATTGGTATGTACTCAAACCTTGTCTGTTCATTAGTCGTCGTGGTTGCGGCGTCGATGCAACGGCTGCTGCTCGCTTCCCGTTCCCGAGCAGGCAGCAGCTGGTTAGCCTTACGTGATCAGAAACTTTGTATGTTGCACTCGGGACGGAACATCATCTTGGAGGGCGACACTTGACAGCCTCAAGAAGTAGTAAAGAAGGGATGAGTGAGGACTCCGTCCATATCTCGAGACTCCGGTTCGAGGTAATGCTGCCAAACGCTAGAGGGTTCGATGGTCGCGGCTGTCGGCATGCTGCAATCACTCAGCAACATAAGGCTGCGTGTAATTACTAATGACTTTTGACGTCAGCAACCGACACAATGGAAGTAACTTCATGTCTATAGACAGCTAATTTGATGTATTTCTGTCAATGGTAACCATCATTTATATGTGTGATGTCACGGTAGGTTGACATGGTTCAATTCGCACATCAACTACCACGCCAGCCAACAGCAGACTACAAGACGAGTCAATCAACCATGTCTGAAAAACGTACAATACTCGTTCTAGGCGCATCATATGCCGGCCTCGGAGTGGCGCACTATATTTTGAAGCATATCATTCCAAAGCTGTTGAAGGAATCGGGAGTGGCGTACAAACTCATACTGGTTGCGCCGAGCACGAAGTTTCAGCAACGACATGCGTCGCCTCGCGCGATCATCAGCGATGACCTGATCCCTTTCGATAAGTTCATGCTGGACATCGAGCCAGAGTTCAAGCAATACGGCGATGCTTTCCAATTCATCCACGGAGCCGCAACGGCGTGGGACCCGACGGCGAGAACCGTGACGATCCAGCGAGTCGGGCAGCCGTCGGCGCCTGAGACGGCATCCTACTACGCCTTGATCCTCGCGACCGGCTCCAAGACGTACAGTCCGCTCTTCTCCAACTGGGGCACCGACTATACCGACACCACATTCGCCATTGAGGCGTTCCGCCAGCAGCTCCAGACTGCAAAGAGCATCGTCATTACCGGCGGAGGACCCACGTCCGTCGAAACTGCTGGCGAGATTGGCGAGTACATTAATGGCGCCGCAGGTTGGTTCTCCTCCCGGCCAGCTCGTCCAAAGGCCAAGATCACCCTTGTCACCAAATCCGACAAGCTGCTGCCGATGCTTCGCAAGTCCATCGCTGCGCAGGCTGAAGTCTATCTAAATAGAGTTGGTGTCGACGTGAGATACGGGACCGAGGTCGCGTCGTCTCGCTCGTCCGCCAATGGGAAGACCATCGTGGTCTTCCATAACGGCGAGGAGCTCGAGACGGACATCTACATCCCAGCCGTTGGTGTGACCCCGCTATCCGCATATATTCCCGATGGACTGAAGAATGAGCAAGGTTACCTCAAACAGAACAACGAGACTCTGCGCGTTGATGCTGCGGGGCCACGGGTCTATGCGATCGGGGATGTCGGGACCGCAAGTCGGAACACCATCGTTGATGTCAAGGACGAGACTCCAGTGCTGGCGAGCAACTTGCAAAAAGATCTGATGTCTGCCCCCGGCGCTGATCGCAAATTCCAGCCTGGTCCGTCGGAAATGCAGGTCGTTCCGGTCGGCCGCAGTAAAGGCGTCGGCGCCGCCTTTGGATGGCGCATTCCCAGCTTTGCGGTCTGGCTAATCAAAGGGCGCGACTACATGCTTTGGGCTGGCGAGCAGACTGTGACGGGTAGCAAATTCAACAAGGAGGACCAGTGGCAAGGGGCATAACTGCGGTGTCCTTGTCCGTGGCATCCTATGTTGGCAGCAGTGGTTGTCGTACATTGCAACGGACGACTTTTGGCAGCGTTGAGCGGGAGTTTCGGAAGCGTTTAGTCCAGTGTTCGCCTCTAGGCATGTTAATATACAGGACACGAGTGACTTTGAGCCCATCGTACCTGCGTGCAACCGCTAGGACTTCATGATCTCCAGCCCATGACCTCGTCCATGACTCGATTACTAATGCGACCAAGGGCCCTTGCCAGCCGCGAGTCCACAGGTCAGCTATGGTCTTGGCAGACTTCATCTGTGGTCTTGGGGTCGGCCTGGCGCGCTGGCGTACGCCAAGCTGTTACTGGAATCTTTCATCTAGCCATACGTGTAAGTTCCTCTTTTTCTGTTCTCTATAACACATCTTCCTTACCCTACTAGGTGATATAATTATACTATACACGTATTACATACACATCGCGAACATAGTCAAGGCCGAAAAGCTGAAGGGCACTAATGGCGACCTAGAACACGCCTGCATCGGGCAAAATGCCGCGCAAGATCGATGCCTAGCCTAGTGTAGTACGTATCGGATACGCACATGCTCCGTTTCCTACACGTACAAGAAATGTATCAAATACATATGTCTTGAGTATACACAACTCTTCATCGACCTCTACGATCCTAGCGCGGATCAACTTAGTCTCGACCCCGGAAAAGATGTTCTTAAGAGCATATCCTATACTAGTTCTATATATATTCGTATTAGAAATATATTTACTATATATACGGTAAAGCCCTTAGGTTTGTTAGGATTATAAGGAGGTTAAGTATCTACTCGAAATTTCATCTATCTACCCTTAGGATTTATCTTACCATGTACCCAATAATTGCAGGATCTGGATGGACGGGTGAGATTTGCTAAGACCACGGCTGATCTGTATACACGTCAGCCGCTGCTACCATGTAACATTCATATGTCGGACCACGCGCTGAAGCTTTGGCAACATCAACGTTGTACATTGACTTGAGCGTGGATCAGGATGCGACGTCGGCCTACATGAATAGTGTTGAGGCGTCTCAAGGATGATAGTGAAGCTTTGTGCGGTCTTTGTTGCACAACGAGCGTGCGGGATGTCCGGCATGTACAGGCCTCGGGAATCTGACCTGGAAACTCCCTCAGAGCTAGGCCGCATCCGTGAATATTAACTCAAATGGTTCGCTGCGACCCACACTTTCCCTACTTCATCAAGGTCGTCATGGGCATTTCAAACACCTCAAGAGCAATGCTTGCCTTCTTCCTCCCTCTGTTCGCTCCTGACCTCAAAAGCGCGTGGCAACAGTTAGCATCTGTCTTCGAACCGAAAGGACTCCCTGCAACTCGCTACATCTCATTGTCCGTATCTTAACAAAGGAAGTCAGTCTTCGCTTGTTGGATCGATTACCCGAGCAACACCACCATCCGGGTGCGATATACCCCACGATGGACATGTCTGGCGAGTCTGGTAGCCACAGCAGCCCAATGAGTGGCGTGTCCATGGCTTTCACCAATAGCTACACCACAACATTATTTTCGCAGGCCTGGACACCAACTACGCCCGGCGGCTACGTGGCGACTTGCATTTTCCTCGCTATATTGGCGATCATCAGCAGACTCCTCCTGGCTTGGCGATCGCAACTGGAAGTCAAATGGCACGATCGAGCCATCAACCGTCGCTACATCATAATCTCTGGCCAGACAGAGGCAGACAGGGAACGTCAGATTATCGGCAAGGGTGGTGAGAAGTCGGAGGAAGCACTTCTCACGGTAAACGGGCTCGACGAGCGGGTCAAGGTTGTGAGATCTGCCAAAGTCGGACGGGGTGTCGAGCGACAACCGTGGAGGCTCAGTACAGACGTGCCGAGGGCGTGCCTTTTCACCGCATACGCCGGAGTCGCATATCTACTGTAAGTGCACATCGTGCGAGCGCTGCGCAAGGGTATGCTGACTGTCGTCAGGATGTTGGCGGTCATGACGTTCAACGTCGGCTACTTCTTGTCCGTCCTGGCTGGCCTCTTTGTTGGCGAGCTTGCCGTCGGCCGGTATGCAGGAGTCGAAGAGGTCCATCATTGATCGGTCCTAAGACATATGGCCTCATTGATTATCTGCGTCTGGACGTGGGGCGCACGCGGATCGTGCATTCCAGGCCCCGCTTCTCATTCTGCAATCTTCCATTGGAATGTTTGCTGTGTCCGTGCGACATCATGAGAAGCAAAGACTTCTGGAAGGCGTGATGATGGAGCATCAACTCAGAACCATTGCATTGAGAGGTCACCATGAAGTCGACTCCAACAACACTCGTGCTCGCCATTGCAGCTTGCGGCCACGCCGCTCCGCTAGGCCGGGTCGATGTCGCGAAGCGGCAGGTCGAGAGTCAGATGTCTGACGGTCAGCGCTGTGTTTCTAGCCTGAGGGGTGCCGGTTGTCTGACGAACCGTTAGTCGACATATTGCACTATGCTGCAGTGCTAGAGAACCTTGAGGCCACGTTCTACGCCCAAGGCTTGGCCAACTTCAGCGAAACAGCTTTCGCAGCGGCCGGCTTCGACAGCACGGTCTACCAGAACATCCAAAGCATCGCTGCGCACGAGGGAGCCCACGTCCAGTTCCTGAACTCTGCGTTGCAGACGCTCGCTCAGCCAATCTCTCAGGCGTGCACCTACAACTTCGGCATCAGCACAGTAGAGCAATTCATGGCTACTGCCGCAATCTTTGAAGGCATTGGAACATCTGCATACCTTGGTGCGGCGGCTCAAGTAGCCAATAAGGCAGTGCTGACTGCGGCCGGTTCGATCCTCACCGTCGAGGCAAGGCACAATGCATACCTGCGCTCCGTCCTATCCGAGTCGCCGTTCCCGCAAAGTCAGGACACCCCGCTCACGCCCGATGAGGTGTACACACTGGCCCACGGCTTCATCGTGTCGTGCCCGAGCAGCAACCCGACCTTCCCAGTCAAGGTCTTCCCGGGCCTCGTTGTTCCGCCCAACGGCACCGTTGCGTCTGGCAATACAATCACTTTGCAGACCGGTGGCTACGTTCTTGCGCCAAACAACCCAAGCATTCGGCTATACGCAGCCTTTGTCACTGCTCACGGCACTGCGTACGCCGACGTCATCCCGACGCAAACCGGCATGACATTTTCGGTCACCGTGCCTGATGGCGTGAACGGACAGTCCTACCTGTTGCTCACCAACAGCAACACCGGCGTCAGCGACGACACCGTCATCGCCGGGCCCGCTCTCGTAGAGGTAAGCAGCTCCGGATGCGCGGCGAGACGATCTACTGACCACTGCTAGATAACCAATCCTGCGACGAACACGATGATAAGCGGATAGTTGGGCAGGATGCGGTGATCTGATTTTCTTGCATATATCATTCATGAGACTTTAATCAATCTCGTACTTCCTCGTTGGCTTTGGCAGTCCACAGCTCGTGCCATCTGTCACCCTCACGTCCTCTTCGCCATGCTGCTTGTATCTCCCCGCTACGAGGTCCTGCATGTAGGTATACGGACAATCGCCAGCGCCACCAGCGACCGCAGTGTAGCCTCGGTGACCAAACTGATACAGATTGTTTTCCACGCCCCAGCTCCTCCGCTTCGACAAGGCATCGCCCTTGGGTATCTCACAGGCGAAGATCTCGTCCGCCACCCCGTTCCCAGACCGGACAACCTCGCCTTCGGGATTGCAGAACATGGCTTCGCCCATAGAATTGAACGTGCCGTCGCTGCCCGCCAATGCGACGGAACAGGTCCACATGAGATTGCAGAAGGAGTTTGATCGATTCGTAATCCCCCAAGAGTTTTTGATGGGTGAAGTATAGCCAGCGGTGCGTATCATGATCTCGGCGCCTTTGTAGGCGCACTCACGTGCCATCTCAGGGAATTGGCCGTCATGACAGATGATGTGTGCCATTCGGATGTCATGCGGGCCTGTGAAGGTCGGGATGCCGCGGTTGCCTGGATACCATGGTTCGACGGGGATCCAGGGATGCATTTTGCGATAGTAATTCACTACCTGGCCATCCGAATCGACGACGATACCGGTGTTCCACGGACTGCCGAGCCTGTTGCGCTCCATGATGCTGAAGCAGCCCCAGATGTGGTGGGTCTTACACGCCTTCTGGAATGCTGTGACCTCCGGCCCGTCCACATCGCACATGATCTTGTCATCGATCGACATGCTGAGGCCGTGGATGCAGTATTCCGGGAACACGATCATGTCCATCAAGGCATAGCTTCTGCGAGCCTTGCCGACCAGCGCGACAACATGGTCGACGGCTTGGCTCAGCTGATCTGGAGTCTGGACGTCGTGGAGTTGAGACTGGCAAAGCCCGATGACAATCGCGTCCGGAGAGGATTTGTTCAGGCCGCCGAGACCCGATCCAGACATGTTGCACGTTGCTGTATGGTCAGCGTGATGTTTCCCATCTGCTCGCAGCGCTGAGGTGAGATCCCCAGGCCCCGCTATCGGCGCGTATGCCAAGCCATCTGCTTATCAGTCCCTGATCATTGACATCGTCGCGACCGAGATAGGGAGGAGCTGTCGCCAATTTGTTCCGACAATGGTGTTTGACCATCAGCTTCGTCTCGTATGCGACAGGCTGCAGTCTGTGGTGCTTGCTCGCCATTCTGGCCTGAGGCAGAGTCTGGCAAGCGCCTCAAAGCCAGCTCTTGCGTGACGCAGGCTGGCTGAGACGGGGGAATCTTCGATCAGGAGCATTGAAGCAGGGTCGGGTACAGATACCTCTACGGATGAATTATCTCAGTAGACGAATGGCAACTCGAGCCGTCGAGCTAGGCGATAACGATTCACATTCGTAATGTCCTTTCATTTTGGCTCGCCCCTGTATACGGTTTTCGATGCTCCATGCACATCATGAGGCCCCTGCAGGTCGGACGTCCGGCACATCGTGTTGATGGTAGGTGCACGGTTGTACAGTCAATTCGTCGTTTAGCTTTGTGATTCGTGCGTCGCTGAAGACAGCAGGCCCACACCAGCCACGGCGCAGACGCTGTAGAATTGGCAGGCATGTCAGGGCACTAGTGAGGTGTGCAATTTCCAGATGAAGACGAATGCACCGTGCCTGACGATTTCCGAGCAACGCTTTTCCCGGGAGCCCGGGAACCTGCCTGCCAAGACATCTCGCGTGGGAGCGGGCCTGCGAGCTTCGGAGGGTTTCGGATGCGCTAAAACTTCCAGCGTCCACGAACGGTGGACGTCCTTCAGATTGGCATAGTCTTTCAGGGGAAAAGCCGGGGTGCCTGGTCCATTGCCGCGCATGGTTTCCGGGTTGCAGTCTGGCCGCTTCCACGATGCGGGCGATGGGCATCAGCGCACCGCCAACCTCGCCTCGCATGCAGAAGAGTTGCGGCGCGCTGCTTGCCGGCCAGAGGTGGTCATTCTTGCGGTGGGAGACGTTGTGCCGTAGGGATTGGACACGAGGAGTTTCCCGGCACCTGCGTAGCCTGTCGAGCCCGAGACTCGGCACCCACCGTACTTACAGGAGTGGTCGAAGGCGAACGCTCACTGGCCGCCGATATGGCAATAGAATTTCGGCATCGTAGACGGAAGTCGACTCTGCAATGCACGGCTCATATCATGAGCATAGTTCCCCCGCAGCTGAGATCAAGCACGACCCTTGCGCTAGATGTGCGGGGCTCGCTACCGATTGTAGATTCGCGCACATCGCTCCCAGACTTCCATCTGCGTGGCGGCGAGGTCGAAGCTGAACCTGCACATCAATGCCTGTTGCGTGCACTACCCCGTACCGCAACGTGCGTTGCTACAGGCTTCCCGTGTGAAGGCCCGTCGCTTCACCGCCCGACGCCTGCGCCGTTGCTGGCAGACAGCCGGTGCATCCTGGCGCCACGGCGATTTGCTTGGGAGCACAGGCCGCTTGATCCGTCACCGTTAGGGCTTCGGCGCCGCTAGTCGACGGTCGGGACTATGCATGGCAATCCCAATGCGTTGGAGAGCTTGCGTGCAAAGCTGTCACCGCACCGTGCATGGAGCTCCCTCGGCCAATACCACACACCCTTGCCGTCTTCACGTGAAAGTGAAAAGCATGATGTGGCCGTGGCCCTGCCTCACCCAGCGCACACATGCGTGCCGCCGGCAGCAGCAGCAGCAGCGGCGGCGGCGGCGGAGCAGGCTTGTGGCGCGCGTGGTCGTTGTCGCCTCACTGAAGCGACAGCCACGCAGGTCATCCGCACGACGTTGCGCATACGGATGCCACGCATTCTGGACGCTGTTGCATGGCTGTTGATCAAGGAACCCACGTCGCATCGATACGGGGCTTCGACGAATGGACATGGTTGCCGTCCGATGGAGCGCATTGATCACCACGCCAGTGCTCGCGTGGCCGAGAACCAAGGCACATTGACAGGGAGCAGGAAGTTTGATGCCTCTAGACGCCAGTGCTGTCTTCTACCGAAAGTCTAAAAGTAATTGAACTGCGCCAGCCCGCCCTGTTCGTTGCCACGAGTCGCACACGTTGTCCACACTGGCTTCCCGGTGGGGCCCTCCACCACACCGTTGCGTCTCTACTTAGGAACCGTGTGCCTGGCAGCAATTTCTTTCACTGTCAAGATCGTCCTCGTTTCAACGTCCTTCCCCCCCACTCATCGATCGCAACCGTTACTCGCCACAATGGTCTACTCGTTGACATACCGGCGGCCTACGCACTCCTCCTCGAGTGCTTCTCTCAGCGACGATGAGAAGCGGACGTCAATCGATGAATCCATCACCTCCGGCAGCTCTTGCATGAGCCAAGGTATCCCGGAGGCCCTCTCGTTCGATCGCATCATTTCCGGAGGCGTGTGCCCAGTAAGTGACGTTTGGTCCAGCGCAAGGGATGACTTCTAATCATGACGCAGCCATGTACCGTCCGCGACTTCATGAATTATTTGAAGTACATCGAGCATGGTGCGGAGAACCTGCAATTCTTTCTGTGGTATCGCGACTACTGCACCAGATGGGAATGCCTGCCAGCGAGCGAGCAGGCGCTGGCGCCAGTATGGACCGCGGAGCAAGCGGAGGCTGAGCTCATGGCCTCGACGACACAACCTCGATCCAAGGCGATGAGTTCCCGAGCCGCAGAGGTGTTGAGTGATTCCAGCCTCTCCGACATCGTCACCAAAGGCGACCCGTTTAGCACGCCTGAGCAGGGTTCGTTCGAGGAGAAGCATGGGGCCGTCTCTGACTACGGCTCGACTGTCGGCCACGAAAGTACCATTGTCGGCAGCAATGCTCAGCATTCGATCGCCAGCCAGGCTTTCGAAGACGCAGGCATGAAGTGGCAGCCTTTCACGATGCAGCCTTATCGCGAGGAGATTGATCGCATCATCGCCACATACATCGCCGAAGGCAGCCCGCGAGAGTTGAACCTGTCGGCTCGTCAGCGTCCGGTGCTCATGCACGCACTGCAGAACACCACGCATCCCACTGCATTCAGGCCGATCATCACGTAGGTCGAGTACTCATTGCGCAAGCAAGCTCATCCCAACTTCATCCGCTGGACCATCTGCAACGGCAATCAATCTCGGGTGACCTTTGCGCGTGGCTTGGGGATTGCTGGCATTCTCGGTGGCTTCCTCGCCGATCTTCTCATCACCCTCAGCCATGCAAGCCGCGGATGGCGAGTACTCCCGTTCCTCGGCTGGTTCATCGGAATTGCCAC
>DAHZQE010000413.1:0-9982 GCA_027409005.1 Ferrimicrobium sp.
GGGGTGCAGGCCTGCTCGCTGCGTGAGGAACATGAGTACGATCTGGAAGATCGTCCAGAGCGAGACGATGTGGCTGGTGAAGTAGGCGTAGGATTTCCCGTGAGGGTGGTAGGAATCGGTGTAGGCGGCGTAGTGCCAATAGTCCACTAGGAAGTCCAAAGAGAGGAGCTCGGGGATTTTGGAGCTAGGTTAGGGTTGCTACGAGGTGGTTGATTGGTGAGGTTCGCATCGTGGGTGTGGAGGAGGGGCCGCGAAGAGGATGTCGTGGGAGGTCACGTTATTGTCGGAGAGGGAGGAAAAGCAGGAAGAACGCGATGAAGCTTCGGAGGATGGCAGACACTCAAGCCTGGTCTGCACTGCCTTCTCGCATGCAAGGCAGCTTTGGGTGTTTAGCACGCGGGACTCGGCTACAGATCGAAGTACGGGCACTGCGGAAGGAACAGCAACGACAACAACGTCACGTGAGCGGTACGATGTTCGAATCACTTCATCACAGAGCATCCGAAAGGACTTTACCGAAGCATTGCACGCCTGCCGGACAATTTGCAAAGTGTCGGAGACAGCTACAACGGTTACAATCGATGCCGCACGCGCGCAATATACGCAAGACCGGACCTCAGCCTTGTCGGTTAAGCATCCAAATATGGACATGGCCATATACGATGGAAAATACTGCTGTCTTCGACGCCAGCTGTCATTGCACTTTCGCCGCTCCAATCAACCCCGTTGCAACGTCGGAGCACTCATTGCATCGATCTCCACGCAACCGCACCAACCGGCTGACCTACCTCATCCAAGTGTCGTCTGGCCATGGCGGCCACAGCGTCGTAGCCAGCGCTATGGAATTACTGGCGGCAAGACAGTCTCGCATCGCAAAAATGACAAATTCAAGCAAGTAGCTTCACGCCTCCCTTTGTTCTCGCCTTCCATCTAAGGCCAAAATGCCTCTCTTGACCCTTTCACCTGGCACAAACATGCAAAGACAACAAATACGTCGTATTTAGCGCGCTCAACTCGCATGTCACGATTCACCCCTCACGGGAAATCCTACGCCTACTTCACCAGCCACATCGTCTCGCTCTGGACGATCTTCCAGATCGTACTCATGTTCCTCACGCAGCGAGCAGGCCTGCACCCCGGCGCCCGCAGAAATCTGCCGACATCGCGTAGTCAACGTCGTGAATACGGGATGGATGTGGGTGTTTTGCGTGACAGATTTTGGGTGGTGGAGGGAGTGGTCATGTGGGTGATGAGGGGATGGTTGTTGGGACGAGCGTTAGCGGGAGCGTTGGGCTGTAAGTTTACCGGGCTAGTTGGTTGGTTTTTTTTCATGTGCTGATTGAGCTTCGCATAGGATCTTGTTCGGGATCCAGTTCGCGGCGGAGTTCATCAGGCTCCATTAGTCGGCCAGTGCGGAGACAGTGGAGGTTGCTTCCAGCCCGGAGCTGGCGCAGGAGGAAGAGCAATTCAACCAGAACGCCTAGCAGAGCCAAAGCGAAGAAATGTATCCGCGTTGAGATGTACCGGAAGTGCGCGTGCTCGTGTGCTCGTATGCTCGGCCGTGAAGTCCTAGCACCATCTCCAGTGTGTTTTTGTAGGTGATTTGTTCTGTAACTTGGCTCCTGTCGAGTGGGTTGTTGACTGTGATGTTCATGGATGCGCTGTCATCTCCATGGACTGAGCAAGCTGTGTATGGGAACGCAGCTGACCGCGTTGAATGGCGTATGGATGTCGTAGCTGTACGTTGGGTTGAGTACCTGGAAGAACGCGTCTGTCTGAGGCGAGTTGCAGGGTGTTCGGCATTCTGTGCCGCAGAAGTCAGTCCATGAGTATAGGACGAGAGTCTTGCAAGCGAGCCTGCAGAGCAACAGCACTTCATACCATCGACATTCAACGGCCCGGACCTAAGCCTACAGGCTTCCAGGACTGGAGAGGTGGGAATCCAGGCAGATGGGCAACGGGAATGATGTACCGAGTTACACAGTGGCAGCGTGAGAAAGACCAGGGTCGTCCTTATGAATCACAGCACATCGCAACTGGGCGTATGAGTCGTCGGCTGGCACTGCGCTTGTGGGTAGTCTTCGCGGTCTTGGGTTCGTTGCTTTGGTGCTTATTGGTTTGCTATCTTGAATCCGGGCGCAGAGGCAGTGTCCCCATGCGCGGGGAGCCGATCATACTCTTGATGTTTATATGAGCGCTGAGAGTGGGTTCCCGGATAGCGCGAGACGTGCCGACCTGCATGTGAATCGAAGTCGTGTTCTGGGTGCCGGCGACGCTGAGAAACCGAATTAAGATCCAGGAGAGGGAGGCATATCTCGCAGATCCAGGACCGGTCGAAGGGAAGGAAGCCGCCGAAGACGGCTCGGTTTAGACGCGGCGCAAACAGCCAGCTGTGGCGCGCCAGTCAGCTAACATGCCTCCAGTGTGTGTTTGCAGTGAGGATATGCGGGGCAGCAGCAGATCAGGAGTTTGTGTGTCGATCATGAGAATGATCCGAAGTCTAACATCTTTTTGAACTAAAGTCATCATGGAAGTAGAAGCTTGTCCACGAGAGCGACTTACCAACAGTCGTCAAAAGAACGATCACCCGGCCTTGCATAGCGGCCTCGAGGAGGATCGGGCCAAACATATTCTGGCAGCAATCTCATGACTTCGGTTCAGACGGTGCAGTACTGTCAGCAAGCTTGTCGCCGACTTGCTCCTTTAGCGCAGCGATCTTGTCATCCAGCACGGCGATCTCAGTATCGAGCTTGAGCATCTTCTCGCGTAGCATTTCAGCGTAATCCTCGTTGCTGATGAACTTCATCGGACTCCAGCCTTTCTTCGACATCCGGGTCCAGAAAGTGCCTTCTTCGACTGGCGCCGCGGAATTCCGGCTACCGTCGTATCGGTTGTAAGCATACTGTCCAGCCGCTCCGAAGAGTGACCACATGAGCGTGGCAGGCAGGACATTCCGGCGACCTCTAGTAACTGCGGCGATGATACCTCCGGATAAGGCCCCGGCGAGTGAGCTGGCTTTGATCAAGTCATTCGGGGTTTGCTGAGCCGCAAGGCCAGTCTGTAAGATGCTTGTGCGAGTAGCCCAGAATGTTGTGCCAAGGGCGAAGGTCTGGATGCTGGACGCAGTGGCGAAGAGAAAGGGAGTGGTGCCTCGCAGCACCCCGACCGTGCCGCCTGCGAGGAAGCCGGCGCAGCCTACGCACTCGTCAGTCACAACATTATCTTTATCCATCGAGCGACGGCATCTTTGACTCCATCCCGGGTCTCTTCCTCGTGCGCCTTCTCCAGCCTCATTTGAGCCAGGGCTATGACTTACCGCAAGCTGCACCGGCCTTCAGAGACGGGCCTATCACGGCCGCATCGGAGCCATCGTACGGCGTCGTCCCCAATTGCTGGGCCATCTGTACGCAGCAGCGAGCACATCCAGCGCGGCGAGTAGACCGGGGTCACGGCGGCGCTGTCGGGGAAGAGGAGGCGCAAAATTGGCGCGCGACGCCGAGCAAACGGGCAATCGCTCGGTAGTGACCGCAGCTGCAGAAATGGATCGGAGCATGCAGGGCCGGCATACGAGTCATGCAGCATCTCGCTTCTCCACCCCAGAGAATTGAAATCCACGACACTTCGCGGGAGCGGCGTGCGAGGACATGCACCTTTGACGGACATCCGCCACGCACACATCTGCGAACGCACAAGACCTCGGACTTGACAGCTCCCAAGTCCCCACATCTCGCGGTCTTTGTCCACCCCCAAGACCGCCAACCGCAATCATGGGTAAGGCTGGCTCGCGCACCGAGGGCAAACTTCATCGATGTCAGGCTAACACGTGCGGCGACATGCAGCGCCGAAGAAGAAGCAGGAGAAGATGGCGCTGGGCGACTTCTTGTCGAACCAGTCGCTGGGCTCGTGGGCCGATGAGATGGACGCCCAGCCTATGCCGGCGGTGGCGCCGACGTACCAGGTCAACCGCAACCGCGACGACCGGGGCGACCGCGAGTTCGGTGAGAAACGCTCCTTCACACAGCCGTCGTGGGAGAATGCGCGCTCGGGCGGAGGAATGGGCATGGGTGGCGGCATGGGCGACAGGGGTGCGAGCTACGGCAGAAGCGGTAGGTCCATGTGCAAGCGGGACACGGAAACGCACGCGATGGGAGACTGACGCAGCCAGACCGTCCGCAGTACGCTGTGCGCGAGCAGTTGCCGCTGCCCACGCGGCCGCCGTACACTGCGCATCTCGGCAATCTGGCGTACGACGTGAAGCAGGCTGATGTCGAGGACTTTCTGGCCGAGTGCAAGGTGACGAGCGTGCGGATAGTCGAGGACAAGTTCGACCACAAGCCCAAAGGCTTCGGCTACGTCGAGTTCGAGACCCTCGATGGCCTCAAGGCTGCCCTCACCAAGACCGAGACGCCCTTTATGGGCCGCAACATCAAGATCAGCGTGGCCGAGCCGCGTGAGTACACGCTCTCATCCTCATTTGCTTCCCAACTCTAACATACATGCAGCCAAAGACCGTCCAGAATCGTCGCGCGACCTCACCGACTGGTCGCGCAAGGGTCCTCTCCCAGATCTGCCCATGAGCCAACGCCAACCGTCGAATCGCGGCTTCCGGGGTGGCTTCGACAACATGTCCGATGCTGGCAGTGAGCGTGGCGGCGGTAGGCGACCGGGCTTCTTCGAGGGCGAGAACAAGACCCGGGATCTTGGCAACTGGGAGCGCAAGGGCCCTCTCTCACCAGCACCGACCGCTGGCCCTCCGGTGCGCGATGGAGGCAGACTAAGAGAAGGCCAGGGTTCCGAGGAGCGGAGACGGAGCCCAGCGTGGGGCGAGGGCAGATCAGAGGCTGGCTCGAGGCCGCCACGGCGGGAGTTCGAGGCTGCTCGGCCGGCCGCGGAACGTCAGCCCACCGCAGCTGAGCAGGATAACCAGTGGCGCGCGAGGATGCGTCCGGATGCGTCGCCGGCTGCAACACCCGAGGCTTCGGCACCGACATCGCCGCAGGCACAAGCACCGAAGGAGCGTCCGCGGCTGAACCTTGCCAAGCGCACCGTCTCGACCGCCGAGCCCGACTCTGCTGCCGGCTCTGCCACGGACTCGAAAGCATCACCGTTCGGCGCTGCCCGCCCGATCGACACCGCGACCCGTGAGCGCGAAGTAGAGGAGAAGCGTGAGCTCGCCCTCCGCCAAAAGGCCGAGGCCGACGAGAAGGCAAAGGCAGACAAGGCTGCGCAAGATGCCGCAGCCCGTGCTGCCCGCGCCGAGCGCGCCGACCGCGGCCAAGCACAAGAGGAGGACAAGGCACCAAACAACCCCGTTGGCCCACCCCGCGCACCCCGCAATGACCGCCGCTCCTCTCGCCAGCAGAACGGACCCCGCCCCAACGCGCAGACCACCAACAGCCAAACCAAAGAAAACGGCGAAGCGCCCCGCCCCAGCTTCAGCATCCTCCAACACGAAGGCGATGACGCCGCCACGCAAGAAGAGCGCGCAGGCGAGCTCGACGCCCCGGACGCCTCGGCCAACGGCACGATCGTCGGCGACAAGGAGACGAAGCCGCAGGAAATCGTGCAGGAAGTCGGTGCGGGTGCGGGCGCGGCGCAGGGGACTACGGCCGAGACGATGGAGGATGACGGCTGGAGTACTGTGCCTGCTAAGGGCAAGCAGAATCGTCGTGGCGGGCAGCGTGCGGTCGCTTCTTAGGAGGAGGCGGCTAGGGGGCACGAGGCGCGTGCGGCGGGTGGGGCTGTAGGGAGTGGGGTTGAGCATGGCAATGGCCGCGCTGGACTGGAAGGCGGCGTCAGGGGCGGCAATGATGAGTTCTCGGGTGGAGGGAATCATTATGTTGGCGGGAGGGGCGAGTTCAGGGGTCAGAAGGGACCGTACGGCCTGGGCAGCGGTGCCTCCAGGGGTGAGAAAAGCGACGGCACGGGCAAGAGGATCGACAGCGGCGTGGCGGGTGTGAAGGAGGTGCTCAAGCGGGAGCGGAAACAGTGATGACTCTGCTGTGTGGAGGGGCAAATACGCATGCATAGCCGGCGTGGGAGATGATGGGTGATGGGTAATACGGCCGCCTGGGACGAAATTGGAGCAAAAGTAGACTTTCCCTGCTTCTATTCCCTCGAAGCTGCACTTCGGGCTCGCAAAAGAAAGATTGATTCTTGGGGCGGTGTCTTACTGCCTTTGGTCCGCGTTTATACAAGCGATGGTTCCGCTGCTGAGGGAGGTGGGGTTTGCTGTACCATATCTTCTCTCTGCTGCCTTCTTCCTCTTGTCCCTCTCCCCGATTTCTCCGAGGCAAGGACGGTCTCGCTTACTTGGTCGCAGGAAGTTTGGAGTAGGCCGTGGCGGGCAGTGCGAGAGCATGCGGCGGCAGTGTTGCAGTCGTGCGAGACGGGTCGTCCGAGCAAACCTCACCCGGACCCATCGATTTCAGGCCTCTGTCTTTCTCGAAATCTGGCCTATCACTGTGAGTGGACGATATGTTTCCACGTCATGGAACGAGCCACTCGTTGATGCGCCGCAGAACGCATGTCCGCCCCCCAGGCCTGACACCAAATGATCCACCATGGTATCAATCGAGTCTCCCCCGTACCTCTGATACTCTGCTGCACTGGGCTTGACCCTTCATCATGGACCGGTCGTCACTTCAGAAGTTGCCCTCCGAGCTACACCTAAAGATCTATGAGCTCGTGCTCCTCCCAAGAGTCGTACGCATACCGAATTAGCTCACCGTCGCCGACGCTGATAGAACGCCAGCTGCTGACCCGGTGCTGTTCAAGTCCTGCCGCCGATTCTACCAGGAGACATCCCCACTCCTCTGCTGTCACGCGCAGTTCGCGTTCCACGTCAAGAATCACACTATGACTGCAAAGAGGCCCATAACCTCGCCCAAGAGGGCAAGTGGCATCCGGTGTTCATCGCCGACTTTATCCAGACTATCAGGGGTCATAACGCTCATCCCGCTGGCAATCTGACCTCCCAGATACCAGTGACTGGCAGCGCCGAGAATACAAAGACGGTGTATAGTGCAGCAGTGGCGCGCCGTAAAGACGGCATTACGGTGCGGGAATAGAATGCTTTTCTAAGTGGATGTGCGGAGCAGGAAGACCCCCTGATTTCTCTGGCGAACATTAAAGGGGTGGAGAAGGCATGATTGAATTCACTCGGGCACTAGTTTGACGGTGACCAGCCAGTTCATACTCTCTTTGGCTGTCAGGTCCCGGGGAGCCCGTAGGTGGAAAGCTGAGAAGCATTACGGCAGACCTTCCGGTTGAAGAGACACGGAAGCGACGTCTGATCTCCATCCAGTCGACGACAGCAACTGTTGGCGCCCTGATGTCTTGCATGATCATCAATGCACAGGGTAGGCAATTGGCCGAGCACGGTGACTGGAGAATGAGTATTGTTCAGGCAGACAGTCGACCGAAGCGGGAAGGCACACTAGCCGACGGACCCTTCGCTGCGAGACAAGGCCGTGGGTTCTCTCACGCACCTTCCGTGCATCTCTCCCGTGGTGGCTACAAACACCTAGACCACCACAGAAACACGGTACGAGCGCTCACATTTCTGCTGAAGCGTTGCGCGGGCGAACAGCCACAGCATTGACTCATCACGGACACCTTTAGAGCTCGAGACCACACGCCGCCGACATGGGAAACAGCACATTCGCCAAGCTGCCACGACCGCTCCGCGACCAAGTCTTCGAAGAAGCTCTTGTCGTCACCGGCGAAATCTAGCGAGGGAGATGCCGCGACTACCGACTCTGCACCCGCACTCAGTGAAAGCCTCTCATGTGCTTGCAATAATCTGAGTATTCCGAACAGCCCGAGGTCTTGTAATACATTTGTGGCGCTCTCAAGCACCTATTGACAGGACCGTCGCGAAGCTCTTTCCACCTTCTATCGCCGGTATCGACCCGAAAAGGGTGCGCGGAGCCACGGACTCGTGGTGGAGGAAGGTCGCAATGTCGATCTTACGAATGATCCGCTACTCCGCTCGGAATATCGTGTGACAAATGGGAGGAGTCCCCGCTGCACGAATGAGTCGTGTATGTTCGTTCTCACAAAGTTTGGTATAGTCGCCCTCACTCTCCCTCAGGAGGTTCGTCACTCATCCGTCGGGAGTGGCAAGCCTCAAGGCCGCTTCATTCCAAGGGGATCTAGCGAGTCCGAACGACACATTCTCGTATACATAGTCGAAATGTGGCAGCCAGTAGGCGCAGGTCAGGTGCGCGGCGATCTGCGAGGTTCTTGCAATTCGGTATTCAGGTTATCCATCAACTCCCGTCAGGTAAGAGAGGGGCCATCAGCTCGCAAACGTGGATGGCAGCGCCACGGCCGCTGCGACGAAGGTGTGCCAGGGAGGATGTCCGCCGCAAATATAACAGACTGAGGTCAGGTTAATGTCAACGCCTTGACGTTGGGTAGTCGCTAAATGGTATGTAGCTATTGATTTTCTCACTACCTCCCTTCTCGCGCTCCCTCATATCCCCAACCCGACCGCCTCTCCCTCACCAGCGCTCTGAACGAACTCGACACCCACCACCCATGCGCCGCCAAATCCCACGCCGTCCTCGCTTCTCAACGTGATGTTGACCCCGGTATCCACGACCTTGCACTCCCACCTCTCGCCGGCCCTCATCGCCTCCAGCAGTCCCGCCACCGGGACGCCCAGACTGACCACCATCTCCGGCCGAATGGCAAGGGGCTCGCCTTCGACGACCGTGCTAGTTCCGTCCACACCCGAGACACCAGACGGACAGGAGACGGAGAGGACAGGAGCTCGGGACCGATTCGCCCAGTCAATCATCTCCTTCGCCTCGGAAGCGACTTGCACGTTTGGATCTTCTTGCAGTTCCTGGTACGTCTGTCCAGCCAGTAATGCGTCAATGATCAATGCGGGCGGAGCAGGCAGATTCTTGATCGAATCCTGAGCTTTCTTCCAGCCTCCGCGCTTGATCGGCTGGCCGGCTCGCTGTAGGCGTCTAAGAATGCTGATGTGCGTCCTCATCTCCGGATCCTGGGATTCTTTACCGTCGTACAATGCTTCTGCAACGATGATCCGGCAGCCTCGTGAAGCCATATGCCGTGCAGCAGCTACCGTTCGCGCGCCCGTTGGGTGGTTGCCAGCCAACACAACAATCACGGGCTGCTGGTCCGGGTGCGCTGTGCTCCCGGCTCCGGCTCCACGCACCCTCGACCCGCGCCGCGAGGCACCACCCGGGGGCGTGGCAATCGAACCCGGGTCAAACATACCCCACGCCGTCTCCGCAATGCCCCTCGCAGCAATCTCAGCCATGGCCTCCCTCGTAAGCCCAAACCTCGACACCGTTTCTGCCTCCAGCGTGTCCAACGCCGTAGGATGCAGTACCGGGCACATCGCCCTCGTGCTCTCGATCTCAAAGCGTGCCTTACCTTCGGTCTTGGCCGCCACAGAGGCATCCGGCCGCGCGTGCGGACTGTTAACCCGCTCCGGCAACGGACTCGTCGCCATATGCGCCGCCTGCGGTCGGCTCCTGGTGGGCAGGCCCGTCAGGCTCCTCGCCACGCTGCCTCGCTCCGAGCTCGCAGACGCGGCCAAGGGATGCGTCGTCGAACGCGCCTGATTGCTATTCTGGCGACTAGGCATCTTCTTGACGCGCGTGGCACTGTGTCGGGAAGAGCTCCTTCCGTTCGCATTCGCCGGAGCGAAGTTCAGCTCCGTATCCGCGTCACTGCTGCTATCCGCTCCATCCTTGCCATTGTGGCTGCCGTACTTCGTCGCAGCGACTTTGGGACTCAGCACGCTCTCCGTGGGGTGCAGATTTCTTCCTCAGTGCGTGCCAGGCCTCGCCGCCAGAAGTCTGTTGTGGCTGACCAGTCTCTCTTCATCCGCAGTAGTGTCGCCCTGTCTGAGCTCCTCGAACACGCCCTTCTTGTCGAACAGTGAGTTCGAAGCCTCGAAGTCGAAATCGCCCAGGTCCTGCACGCACGGAGGAAGAAATCT
>DAHZQE010000415.1:0-4006 GCA_027409005.1 Ferrimicrobium sp.
GACGTGCGCCGCTGTTGAGGTAGATCAGCTGCCCATGGCGATCGGTGATGCCTACACCATCCGAGGTGTAATCCAAAATAGCGAGCAGGCGTAGCTCCGCATCGATCGCAGCCTTCTCGTCTGTCAGATCCACCTCGACCACCACGATTCCTGAAGTAGTTCCGCGATCGTCGAGCAGCGGGTTGACCGATACGTGTACCCAAAGGCCTTCGCCCGTCTGGCTAGTCTGAAGCGCCTCCCAGTCAGTTAGTAGCTCGTGGGTACCTTCGCTATCGACTAGCTCGAGCAACTCCTCAAACTTGGGATCACCGAGGAGCTTGGCAGGGTCCGAACCGAGGATCTCATCTGGAGCAAAGGCAAATAGACGTAGAAACCCGTCGTTATACCATGTAATCTGGCCATCAAGGTCGAGAATAAAGACAGCCTCTGAGATCTGTGCTAAAGCCGTGGCTAGCCGATGGTTGTGCCGATGTTCCCGGATCTTACTGATGCCAGTGGCCAAGTCGTTGGCCAAGCGTTCAAAGAGCAGACGCTCCTCCAGTTCTGGCCCACCTTTCGGTCCAAAATAGACGGCGAGAATAGCATCTACCTCGCCATCGCAATGGATCGGGAGGGCATGGATTCCCATGAGTTGGTGTTGTTTGGCTACGGCTCTCCACGGTTCAAATCTTGGATCGCTAAGTGTCTTGGTGTCAAATATCGCCTCACCACTACGCCATGCCTTACCGATGGGCCCTTGGCCCGCCTCGAGATCTTCACGAACCGATACGTGGACCTGGTCAAGATATCCAACCTCACCACAGCTCGCGATCGCCGTTATCTGTCCATCAGGTCTCGGGCGCCCAATCCACGCAAGCCGCACTGGATCCATCCGACAGATAAGTCGACAGATCTCTCTCAAGAATTCGTCTTCGTCTGGAGTGTCATGGATCAATTGGCTGGCACTAGCCAAAAGTTGCTGATACCGGTTGTTGCGCTTCAGCCGACGTCCATAGGAGTTGCGTTGCAGTCCAAATCCGAGACCTACCAATACGGCGATCGCGAGGACAATAATAGTTGTCAGCTCAATGGACACTGGAGTCGTTCTATCTCTCGACCGTAAGGACCGAACAGAGTAGCCTCGCTGGTGTTGCCAAAATCGACCCCATGTGATACCACCTCATAAATAAGTATCGTACTCTGGACGAAAATCTTGATTCAGGCTCGCAGCAATTCACTCGGATGATCGTGTAACGAATTACTATTGCGAATCG
This sequence comes from Ferrimicrobium sp., assembly GCA_027409005.1. Lineage (GTDB taxonomy): Bacteria > Actinomycetota > Acidimicrobiia > Acidimicrobiales > Acidimicrobiaceae > Ferrimicrobium. Next base: position 1,254 of record DAHZQE010000415.1, read on the forward strand.
CTAGGCGGTCATATTCGAGCAAGACCCACTATGGATATCTGATGACTTCAGGATTCGATCAGCGGACTCTCTCTCGGGTCTGCATGTTGATTGGATCGATGAGAGATGCGCACCAAGATGGCGAGCAGAATATAGTTGGCAAGCAGCGATGATCCGCCGTAGGCCAGGAATGGCAACGTCATTCCTGTCAGTGGCAGGACCCGGATAACGCCAGCAAGAATGAAGAAGGTTTGCAGGGCGAGAATGATGGTCATGGTCATTGCAAGGAGTGAGCTGAATTCACTATGTGCGCGTAGAGCGATACGGATTCCAGCACCGGTGAGGAGGAGAAAAGAGATAATGATCGCACTTGTTCCGAGCAGTCCAAGCTCCTGCCCAAAAGCGGCGAAGATGAAGTCGGAGGTTGCGACAGGTACCGTCGGGTGACTGAGCCCAAGGCCGGTTCCGCTAAGTCCGCCAATGCCAAAAGCGTATTGAGCCTGGATAAGTTGGTATCCGGTAGTTGCCGCGTATTTCCACGGGTCTAACCAGACCGTAATCCGTTGGTGCACCTGTGGTAGGACTGCTCCGCCAACCAATAGTCCTAATACAAAGGTAACGGCTCCGAACAAGAGGTAGATACGGTTGCCGGTGCCGATCCACATCACAATGACGAAGGTAATAAATATTAGGAGAGCGAATCCTACATCCTTCTCAACCGCCATAATCGCGAGCGCAATACCGAAGGTTAATGCGATTGGCCCAAAGCGTCGAAAGCCGCCACCGCGTAGCCGAGCTAGCAGATCCTTCTTTTCAACGATCAACGAGGCCAGAAAAATGGCGAGTAGTAGCTTTGCAATCTCCACCGGTTGGAAACTCAAGGTGCCAAAGTGGACCCACAGCCGTTCGCCTCCGATGTTCTCGCCCACCCCTGGCACTAGAGGGCTAAACAGGAGACCAATCCCAACGATGGCGAGCAGATATCGATACTTGTCTAGCGAGTCTGGATTGCGGACCAGGATCATAGTGGCAACATAAGCAGCAATCGATACGAGAGTCCACAGCGCCTGCAGTTGACCCTGTTGGGGATCGAGCACCCCAATCATCACGAATCCAAGACCGTTCAGCAGCGCCGCTAGCGGTAACAGTATCGCATCGGCATTAGCAGCGACGTAGCGGTTCGTGATATGAGCGCCGATCGGCGCGACTACGACAATGGCAAGCCAGGGATTGAATAGTGCGATATGCCCATTAGGGTGCAACCCGAAGAAGCCGAGTACCCACGCGAAGACGGTGATAACGTCGGAGATGATCACTAATTCGAGTTCTCGTCGACGCCGTTCGTACCCGCGAGTTCGAATCCTCACCTGCTCAGTTGTTTTCACGCTTTAGACTATAGCGCGTCGGCCACATCCATGTGAGGAGTGAGATGCAGCAATCGTATGAAGTGCCCTACGAGCCCGACGCAGGCGTTGGCGATCGCGAGTTGCCGCGGTACTTCAACAGAGAGCTATCTTGGCTTGAGTTTGGCTCAAGAGTACTTGAGCTAGCAGCTGACGATAGCCTCGGCATCTTGGCGAGGGCGAAGTTCTTTGCCATATTTGGTGCGGGGCTCGACGAGTTTTTTCAGGTTCGTGTGGCTGGTCTCAAAGACCAGCTCCTCTCCTCGTTTACGATACGCTCGACTGACGGCCTGACTGCTCGAGAGCAGCTAAAGGCTATCCGTGGTCGGCTGCTAACGCTGATCGAGGAGGCAGAACGGAGTTACCAGTGCCAGCTGATGCCTCGGTTAGCTCAGCTGGGTGTACGAATCGAACGAGTTGAGAACCTACCCGGTTCCACCAAGGCACGTCTACGCAGGGCCTTCGAAGCGGATCTATATCCGGTGTTAACGCCGCTGTCAGTTGACCCCTCTCATCCCTTTCCGTACATCTCGAATCTCTCCCTAAACCTGGCAGTAGCTGTACGCGAACCCTCAGACCATGAGGAGAAGTTTGCCCGCATCAAGGTGCCATCGAACTTTCCGAGATTGTATCCGATAGGCGGCGGATCCTTTGTACTGATTGAGGATCTCATTCAAAGCTTCGCTGACCTACTTTTCCCAGGGATGGAGATTGGTGAGACCGCACTTTTTCGAGTCACACGCAACACTGATCTGGTGCTTGAAGAGGGGGAGGCCGACGACCTGCTAGCTCTCGTAGAGACGGAGCTCCGTAGACGCCGCTTTGGGCGTGCAGTCCGTCTGGAGGTCGCAGCGGACTCCTCTGCCGCGATTCAAGCACTTTTAATCGACGAATTGGAACTCCATCGCGATGACGTCTACTCCACGAGTTTACCGTTGGACATGCGTTGTTTTTTCGAGATCTTTGATTTAGGGCTAGATGGTGAGCGAGGGCCAAGGGCAGCAGGACACACTCCGTTACCATTCGGTCACTCCGATGGTGAGGCGGTAGACATATTCGCCGCCCTAAAGAACCGCGATGTGCTTGTCCACCATCCATACGATAGTTTTTCCTCCACCGTTGAGGCCTTTGTAGCGGCGGCGGCTAGAGATCCTGAAGTGTTGGCTATCAAACAAACCCTGTATCGCACCTCAGGTGATTCGGCGATCGTCGGATCACTGATCGACGCAGCTGAGAGTGGCAAGCAAGTTGTGGTGATTGTAGAGGTTAAGGCTCGATTTGATGAGCTGGCGAACATTGGATGGGCGCGCAAACTCGAGGACGCCGGTGTTCACGTGGTCTACGGAGTCGTTGGGCTCAAGACCCACTGCA
>DAHZQE010000417.1:0-12296 GCA_027409005.1 Ferrimicrobium sp.
CTAGGGGGTGGCAAACTTCAGCGAGAATGGGTGGCAAGTTTCAGCGAGAATGGGTGGCAAGTTTCAGCGAGAATGGGTGGCAAGTTTCAGCGAGAATACGCAATAAGTGCGGTCTTGAACTTTTCTCATGGAGAGGGAGGCTTAACATGGGCGTGAGTCGCCCAGTGGTTGAGGGGCGAAGCGGACCAACTTGGAGTGCTGGTCATGATGAGCGGCGCCGCAAGAAGTAACACCCGTCGCAAGCTCGACCCACATGAATTCCGATGATTCGAACTCGCTATCAAGTTATCCCCGGTCATCTGCATCAATGGTTCGGATGCCAAGACGGCCCAGATTTCCACTTTGACAGACTGAGAGGTCCCTACTCTCCGGTCCACCCGGTTTGTGAGTCAGACCACCACCGGTTAGCTTACCTATGCGAGTTCTCCGATGGGTTCCAAGCGCGACACCCGCTAACATAATGACCTCCTCGCGATTGATGAACTCGGATATCTCCATCTCGATCGCCGTTGAGCGGAGCTTCTCTTTCAGGTGACTACCGATCGAGAGAAAGCCTCCTCGCCCATGGTCGTGACCAATCTCCCCTTAGATGAGTAGCCCCAGATCTCTGCCGTTGCCCGTCTTGACCCGACGGTCGCTTATCGAATCACCCACCACGCCAAGATCATCGAGACGGGGATCGGGTCCTATCGGCTCAGGTCCACCACCAATATGCGCTAAGTCAGCAAAACTCACCTGTCCAGGCAAGAACCCCAGAGCTAAGAGCGATATGCCACAAGACTGAAGGTGGACCAAATGCCTCAACTGCACTAGGCAAATATTGGTCGATTGTTTCCAACCGTTCGCTATGGGAAGTGACCTGCTCTACAGTAACAAGCCCATCAAGTGCGGTACCAGGTTCTAGTGGCCATTTGGCCAATCATGCGGGCAGAAACTGCATGTACACTGTCCACTCAGGCCTTCGAAAAGCTTGCGTGGATAAATGCGAGGATCTTGTCGAACTTCTCGACCGTGTTGCCAGATCCTTCTAGGTAAGTCAGGATCTGTCTACGGTCGTGCCGTATTCGTGAGCGGGAGTAGTCGCGTTTCATGTCCCGCATCGGCCAACACACTCTTGCAAACCAATTGGCGATCCGGTGGTTGCCCAGCGGGGAAGCATTCACCAATCCTGCGATAAACATACCAGAAGGGCACTAGCAATGTACAACGGCGTAGAGACTCAGTTGCATTCTTCATACGTGCCGTCTCTGGAACAAGCCTAAGCTCTCCCCGGTGAAGCTAAGCGCTATAGTTGCCTCAATACGATCGCAGGTAGCAGTCCGATTACCAGACCCACGACACATCCGACTTCGTGAGAGATATACGTAGTATAGGCAACCGCTAGGGCAACCGGCCCGATGGTAAGTATGGATCCTAACGTCAAATCATGCCTCTGAACTGGATACTTATGGTCGGGCTGGGGAGATTTGAACTCCCGACCTCTTGACCCCCAGTCAAGCGCGCTAACCAAGCTGCGCCACAGCCCGTGCCCCCATTCTAACGAGAACATGGGGCCACGAAGTCACGTCTATCGGAATCAGCCTCGGTCTCTGTTGTGGGACCCGAAGCATCCAGATATTACAACTCTTCACGCACTCCGAACCGTCGCCTCGAATCGTCAGCGGTGCCTTCAGTGGCGACAAGAATCCCAGACAATCGATTGGAGATCTCCATAGTCGCCTCCTCTTGCTGTTCTGTAGCACTATTGATGCGAAGCAGCATTTCACGTACCTGTCGATTAGCGGTCAATATGTCTTCAAGCGCTATCGCAGCAGCCTCTGCATTCGTAGCGCCACGAAGGGCCTCTTGAAAGCTCTCCTCGAATCCCTCACTCACCTCGATAGTGCCATTTCGGACTTCAGCGATACGACCCGCAATCTCAGATGCTGCACCCCGTGCTCGACTTGCTAGTTGACGCACTTCATCCGCAACGACCCCGAATCCCCTACCCGCCGCACCAGCTCGCGCGGCCTCGATAGCAGCATTAAGTGCAAGAAGATTTGTCTGATCAGCTATCCCTTGTATAGTGGACACCATCGCATCGATCAACTTAGTTTTCTCGGAGAGACGCGCTAGCGTAGCTGAGGTCTCAGTCATGCGCCTTGAGATCTCGTCTATAGCTCCTTTAGCGGCGAAGAAGATATCACGGCTCTCGGCGGCCTTACCATTAACTGACTCCGCCGCCTCCTTGACCACCCTTGTGTTAGCCGCAACTTCGCCGGCGGTTACAGAGAGCTCCTCCACTGCAGCCGCGATCTGGCTAACCGCCTCGGTAACGACCGAAGATCGGTGCAAGTCGGACTCTCGGCGCTGTTGGTCGTCGCGCACCCGTAGCGATACTTCGCGCCACTGCACAACAAAACAATCCTCCGACTGGTTCTCGGTATTCTTCAGCAGGAGAACCTTGGCAACGAACTGGCGATCACCAGCTTGATAATCGAGTTCAACATGATCTTTTACTTGTCCTGCAAGCAACCGCTGTAGTTGCCGGCGAATACGGTCGGAGTCATCAAAAAGCTGCACGAGTGTCGCGTTACCGCCAGCAGAACCAAGCTTAAGTTGTCGTTCGGCTTGGGGGCTAACGTAAGTGATACGCGCTTCGGAATCCGGAGTTGCCAGCACCACGAGCGCATCAAGGCGATCGAGAACCTCCCTCCCAATCGCAGTCGAACGTCTCAGGCCAGCAAAACCTCTTCCCATATAACGATCATCGGCACGATTCAGAAGAGCTTGATTCAAGGAGTAGAACGTTAGGCGAAACAGGTGAGTGGGCCACCGTTATAGGTCACCATGTCCGCAAAGGCCATCGCTACATCCATAGTACCACCCGACTCGGTTCCTGATAGCTCGGCCATCGCTCTGTGCAAGTTTCCTACGATACGCTCTTGATTATGCCAGTCGGCAAACTCGCCCAAATCGGAGTCGTAGGCAGCCTCGAGTGGGGTGATCGCTGCATCGATGGCCCGCTCGGCCAAGTCAAGAACAAAACGCAGGTAGCGTTCCACATCGTCGAACACACCCATCGCACAAATCTCACCATGTCCCGGTACTACCGTCTCAACATCAAGCAAACGCAACTCGCCAAGGCAAGCGAGCCAGCCTCGCACCGAACCCATGAGCGCAAAAGGAGTACCACCCTCAAAGGCGAGATCACCTGCGAATAGGAGACGATCATCTGGAAAATAGACGACACAGTCGCCCAATGTATGCGCCGGGTAACCCAAGTGGCGAAGCTCTACCCTACGCCCACCTACCTCGAGTGTCAGCTCTCGAGCGAAGGTGATGTCGGGTGGTCTGAGTTCGATCTCACCCCAGTCGACAGCTGTGAACAATCCTGCTGGTGGCACCGCGAAACCCTGTTTCAATTCGTCCGGTACTGCAGCATGGCTGATCAAAAAGCTCGGATCTATGAACGCATTCCCATTGGTGTGATCACCATGATGATGGGTAGCCACCATCCCAACTCGATCGCCCACTCCTAGGCGACGTGCCTCGGCAATCAGGGCCCGAGTCCGAGTAATGGTCGCGGCAGAATCTATCAGGTACGAGAGCTTGCGATCAGGAATGATTCCTGCATTGTTGAGATACCAGGATCCATCTCGCTGTAGGTAGGCAAAGACTCCCTCCCCCACCTCCACCGTCTCGGTATCCTTTACCCTGGACCGAGCTGTAGCAGACTTAGAGACGTCCAGGTGACTAGCGGTTGGTCCGCTGGGAGAATTGGATTTAGCTGTCATGGTGACTTAGCACTATGGAGATAGAGCGCATGATGCTATAGAACGTGATGGAGCCAGAGAATCAGTTGAACCAGCCTGTAGGTCAAGTACAGAACCGTTGCCACTATCAAAAGCTTGAAGTGCCATGGCTTTTTCTTTGGAGCCGCGATAACCGTCCCACAACCAGGACAATGACCCTCACGGTCAATCTCCTCTGAGTCTTGAAAACGTTCACAACTCTCGCACCAAGGCATAACTCAAGTCTAACCGCAAGTCTGGTCCAACATCTAGACCGGCGGCACTCCATGTCGCCGACTCGAGAAGGCACGGTCGCGCCGACCCGCGCGACTGAAGCGGGCGATAAGCTCCTGGCGCAAAAAACGACCCTCTATAATCGCGTCAACTACCAGGTCACTCGCCAGACGAAGGAGATCAACATCCTTCTCGTACTCCTCTCGTCTAGCCCGAATAAACTCCGCTCGTTCCTCGGGGTCCTCGATGCTGGCAATCTTGTTGTAATACACGGCGTTCACCGCTGGCTCCGGACCCATCACAGCTATAGCCGCAGACGGCAGTGCTATCGTCGCCTCTGGAGAGAAACCGGGTCCACACATGGCGTAGAGTCCAGCCCCATAGGCCTTGCGGACGATCACCGATATTTTGGGCACCGTAGCCTCGGCTACAGCAGTGATCATCTTGGCACCATGTCGAATGATCCCCTGACGTTCAACCTCTGATCCGATCATAAAGCCTGGAACATCCGCTAAGAAGAGAAGTGGGATATTGAAGGCATCGCAGTTCCAGATGAACCGAGCCGCCTTGTCGGCCGAATCTACAAACAACACTCCGCCCTTTGACATCGGGTTGTTCGCTACTATGCCGATGGTCGCTCCATCTAAGCGAGCAAAGCCAACCAAGATCTCGGTGGCAAAGAGCGGCTTGATCTCGAAAAAGCTGCCGGCGTCGACTATAGAGTTGATGACCGCATGCATGTCATACCCCTGTTGTGGCTGCGATGGAATCATCGAGTCGTCAAACTCAACCACAGGATCTATACCCTCCTCGCGTGGAGGATCGTCTTCGTAACACCTTGGAAGATACGAAAGGTAGGCTCGCGCGGCAACAATTGCCGCCTCATCATCTGTCACCAGGTTGTCACCACAGCCCGAGACCGAGGCGTGCATCCTTGCACCCCCCATTTCGTCGAGGGTAACTCGCTCGCCGATCACCACCTCAGCCATTCGCGGCGAACCAAGGTACATAGAGGCGTTCTTCTCTACCATGAAAACCACATCACAAAACGCAGGAATATAGGCACCCCCGGCGGCAGATGGGCCAAATAGGCAACATATCTGCGGGACTCGACCAGAGAGTCTTACCTGGTTCGCAAAAATCCTACCGGCACCTCTACGACCAGGGAAAAGGTCAACTTGGTCTGTGATCCGGGCTCCAGCCGAGTCGACCAGATAGAAAATAGGTAACGACTGCGCATAGGCAAGCTCGGTAATCCGAATAATCTTCTCAACCGTACGAGCTCCCCAAGATCCAGCCTTGACGGTCTGATCATTGGCCATGATCGCTACTGGACGACCATCGATCACCCCAGTGCCTGTGATCACCCCATCTGCAGGGAGGCTGGGATCGCGCTCGTTCGCGAAGAGACCATCCTCGCGGAACGAACCCTGGTCGACAAGGAGAGAGATCCGCTCGCGAGCATGGAGCTTCTCAGACTTCTGAAGCTTGTCTTCTACGGATTTTGGCCATCCGTACTTGATCTGTTCTGCACGCGTAACTACCCGTTCGCTCATCCTTCTCCTACCTCCCAGTCGATCCGCTGCCCTCATTCCGAGCAAAGCCCTCAGTTAAGTTAATCCCTGCGTCGCACACGAAGTTTTACCGGAGTTGAGCCCAACTTGTATTGGTCACGAATCCGATTCTCCAAGAACTTGAGGTATGACGCCGTCAACGGCTTGCTAGTGAACAGGGTAAACGTAGGAGGTTCGGTAGCACCTTGAACTATGTAAAGAATACGACCCTCTCGCGGCGGGTTAGCTCCCTGCAGAGAACGGAGAAAGCGATTAAGTTCGCCGGTCGGCACCCTAGATCTATAGGCAGTTTGAGCCTCGAAGATCTTAGGTAGGAGACGGTGCACGCCCTTGCCACTCTGAGCAGAGATACGCATAGGTTCAACACCCGTAAGGAACGAGAGTCGATCACTTACCTGCGCATTCACCATCAACCGCGCATCATGGTCGAGGAGATCCCATTTATTGAGAACTAGAACAATAGGAGATCCTGCCAGGTCGATTCGCTCTGCAAGACGCTGATCCCAACCGGTTACTCCCGTGGTCGCATCGACTACCAGGATCGCGACGTTACAACTATCGATGGCCCTCAAGGTCCTCACCATCGAGTAGTACTCGGTAGCCTCAGCGTATCGAGACCGTCTGCGCAGACCTGCGGTATCAAAGAAACGAACCGGGCCCATCTCGGTCTCGATCACGGTATCGATGGTATCAACCGTGGTCCCCGGTCGGTCATAGACCACCGCTCGCTCCTGCCCGACGACGCGGTTGAACAGCGTCGACTTGCCGGCGTTCGGGCGCCCGACTATGGCCACCGTTAGTTCAAGCGCCTCGACTCGGACTGCATCGGTAAGTGGGAGATCCTCCTGCTCATCTTCGTCTACCCGATCGTCAAAGACGGGCATCTCACCGGGAGCATCGTTCGCGAATCCTCCGGTTAGTTCACCCAATGCATCTAACAAGTCACCAGTGTTGCGACCATGCATGGCTGAGATCGCCACTGGATCACCAAATCCAAGCTGGAGGAACTCGTAGATCTGTGCATCATAGCGTTCGTGATCTACCTTGTTGGCGACTAACACTGTCGATCCTGGGCGACGGTGGAGCATCTTGGCGACGTCGAGATCCTCATCGGTTACACCAGTGCGGACATCGACCATGAAAAGCACTACATCAGCCTCGCGCACTGCTCGCTCGGCCATCTTTGACACCTTTAGATCCAGCGCATCGCCTTTGCCAAGCCAACCACCGGTATCCATAAACTCGAATACCCGGCCTCGCCAACGTGTCTCGCCGACCTTTAAATCACGCGTAACTTTTGCTCGTTCTTCGACGACCGCTACTCGCCTACCGACCATCCGGTTAAACAGCGATGACTTCCCGACGTTCGGGCGCCCGACGATTGCGACTTTGGTCACCTCAGCCATGTGCTCCTCCAATCAATGGAAAGGTTGTCCCTTGGAGCGCCGCCGCCAACGAGGCGCCATCTGTCGGTACCACCTCAACCTCTCGTGGCAGTTCTCGAGCATCAAGACCATCTATGAAACGCCCCTCGCTAAGACAGACATCTGGCAGAAGCAGTCGGTCGTAGTCGGTAGTGGCAATAGCGCGGGCAACATCTTGACCACTCATTAATCCAGTCACTGCGATGTTTCCTCCAAAAAACTCATTAGTCACCTCGATGACGTCGACAGGTGCCTGACCCTTCGATTCGAAGACTCGCCCAAGTGCTAGCTTGCCATAGGTCGAGGTGACGATAGCCACCGACACCGCCCCAGCCGATCGTCGTTGGCCAAAACCCTTCGGACGAAACCGGACGGCGCGATAGCCTAGCGCAGGCGCTCCATCGATCGAGGAGAAGAAGCCAGAGTGACCCGCCGACTTTGTGCGTTCTAGCAACGCAAACTCGCGTTCAAACGCTCGCGTCACTCCAACCCCGTTCTCGAGCTGTTCGAAATCGGCGTAGCTGGAGTAGGGAGGAAACTCCATCTCGCCCAACAGATAGAACTCGTCGGAGCAGTAGACCATCGTCTTTCCAAGCATCGCCTGAGCAACATCGGAGAACTCCTCCACCGTCGCTATCGCCTCCCTGGCCTCTTCCTTAGTCATCGGACGCATCCTTGGCTCCTTGGTGTACTTAGATACACCCAACGGAACAACGCCAACCGAGGCGAGCTTTGGGAAGCGGAGCAGAATATCGGTCAACGTTGCGCGCAGTCGATCACCATCGTTTATCGCTGGTGCCAGTACAATCTGGCCATGGACGGTGACTCCTGCATCAAGCAGATGCTCAAGCCAGCGCAGAGAAGTAGCTCCTCTACGGTTGCGCAACATCTCAGCGCGCAACAGCGGGTCAGTCGTGTGGATCGATACATAGAGTGGACTTAACCGTTCGGTGATAACACGTTCAAAGTCGGCTTCAGTAAAGCGAGTCAACGTCGTGAAGTTGCCGTAGAGGAACGATAGACGATAATCATCATCCTTCACGTACAACGTACGTCGCAACCCCTTCGGAAGCTGATAGATGAAACAGAACTCGCAGTGGTTATCGCAGGTGCGCACCTTATCAAAGAGGGCGTCTGAAATCTCCATCCCAACCAACGTCCCAGCCGGCTTATCGACTGGAACTTCAATCTCTAGGCCAGCCCGTTGAATGGTGACTAATGGATCCGGTCCATCGACCAACTGCTGGTAATCGATGATATCTCGCGGAGGAACGCCATTAACCGCCACCAACGCGTCGCCTGCCACGATTCCCGCGCGCTCTGCTGGGGAACCTGAAGATACACGAAGGACGGAGGGGTAAGGCATACAGCACCAGCCTAAAGGGTCCACACCAGCTTTAAAGGCAATCCTAGAGGTTTCGATCCCGTCTAGACTGAGAATCTGTGACAGTCGACAAAGTCATCTTGGCATCTCCTCGCGGCTTCTGCGCCGGCGTCGAAAAGGCGATTAACGCGCTCGCCTGGATGGTGCGGATTTTCCCACCCCCGGTCTATTGCTACCATGAGATCGTCCATAACCAATTGGTGGTCGAGGCGTTCTCGCGTGTTGGCGTCATCTTCGTTCCTGACATCTCCCAGGTACCGGAGGGATCTCCCATTATGCTGAGCGCCCATGGCTCGGCTCCCGAGGTCGTCGAGGCGGCACGAGGCCAAGGAGGAACTGTAATCGATGCCGTCTGCCCCCTCGTCACCAAGGTCCACCATGAGATTCGCACCAGAGCCAGCAAGGGATACCGAATTGTATACATCGGCCATCGCGGTCACGAGGAGGCCATTGGTGCCACCGCAGAGGCCCCTAATTCGGTTGATTTTGTCGAGACCATTGCTGACGTGGAGGCGCTTGTCAAGGACGAACGCCCGATCGCTCTCCTAGCCCAGACGACACTTGCGGTGCCGGAGTGGCAGGAACTCGCAGACAGAACCAAGGATCGTCTGGGTCCTGTATGGATGCCAGGACGCTCAGATCTGTGCTATGCCACCACAAACAGACAGGCAGCCATCGCGGAGATCGCACCGCGAGTAGATACCCTTGTCGTGATTGGATCCGCAAACTCCTCGAACACACGCGCGCTAGAGCGCGTCGCCAAGGCCAAAGGGGTATCCAGGGTGCTTCGAATCAACTCCGAGGCCGAACTACCCAATGACATCTCCGGCAACGTAGGCATCACCGCCGGTGCGTCGGCAGCCGAGGACGTAGTCGCCCGCGTGGTTGAGCGACTCCAAGCTCGTGACGAGCCAGAGATCGTGAGCGCTATAGCTGAAGATGAATTCTTTCCAGCCCCGCCTGAGTTGCGAGAGCTCTTGGCCGGTCTCTCCGCCGCTGCGGCGCTACTCTTGGGCAAAGAAGCTTCAGCAGAGGTGGGGCTTCACGACTTAGCGCGCGACGCCCTCGCCGATCTCGCCACCGAACCCGACTGGCATCCAGACCCCTCAGTCGACTAAATAGCATCCATCTAGGTGCTGTTAGCGGGTAACGGCTAGATCAACCCCTACAGGGCAAAGCTTAGAAACGAAGCGGCATGGCCATAGTTCAACATGGAGCAGAAGATACGCCACAGCATTGGTGTTAAAGTGTCGAACGCATACGAAGGCGCTCGGCGTCAGCCTGTGCACGTAGTCGATTGAGTTCATCGGTCAACTGGCTAGTGAGCCGAGTGATCTCGGAACGACGCATACGTCCCCCGGAGATATCGCCAGTACGGACCGAGAGTGGGAACAGTGGTGGGCCTACCTCTATTGCTATCAGCGATGGGTATATGAAGCTAGAGCCGACCGGCATCGCCATCTCTGATCCTGCTATCCCGACCGGGACGATAGGTACTCCAGCCTTGAGAGCCAGATAAGAGGCACCCTCTTCGAGCTTCTCCACAATCATTCCTCTTCTCCGCGTTCCCTCTGGGAAGATTACAAGACTCGAACCCGCCAGTAGTGCCGCCTGTGCAATCTCGACGGCATCACGATCAGTTCCATCGCGGTCGACTGGAAAGCCTCCAAGTAGACGAACAAGCTTGGCAAAAACAGGATTTGCGAACACTCCGGCCTTAGCCATATAGGTCATTGGATCGCGGGTGATCGAACCCACAAGAAGGGTGTCGATATTAGACCTGTGCGTCGGTGCCAAAATGTAGGGCGGCCTCGGTATCGGCTCTTGGTAGTGCACGGTTGTCAGCCAGTAGCGCCGATTCCAACCCTCCACTATACGCTGCGCACCTTGGTAGAAACGGCGCTCGAAAGTGGTTGGTGCAATATAGCGTGACCGATCCATCAGCAACTCTTGGCTCGCAATTTGACGAGATCACCCATTCTGGCGATTAAGACATCAAGAGACTCATCAGAGTTATCCACGACAAAGGCGTCTTCGGCAACCTTCAAGGGAGCATGATAACGGGTCGTGTCCTTTAAATCTCGATCCAAAAGCTGCAGCCCCTCCTCAGGTCTGCGCTCTAGACGCACCTTTAGACGAGCTACCAAATAGAACTTGCAGACTGCATCTGGCCAAACTACCGAACCAATATCGCGTCCTTCTACTACGCATGATCCCAACTTCGCTATCTCGGCCCGCTCCAACTCGAGAATCCGTCGGCGGACGGTTGGATTCGCCGATACCTGGGCCAGGACCTCCTGGACACGCTTAGAGCGAAGCTCTTCATCCAAAGCTCGACCGTCGAGCAGCCCGACTTGGCCCTCAACGGCGACTTCGTGATGGTCAAACCAGTCATTGATATCTGCAGTATCATCGTCTTGGTCTGGGAGCACAACTGAACTCAACCCCCATGCCACCGTGCGGAAATACAGTCCAGTGGAAAGCATCGGCAGTAACAGCATTGCGGCGAGCCGATATGCAACGGTGGACTTTCCTGACCCACCGGGCCCATCGATCGCCACAACCAAACTCATGGTTACGACACCGATTCCTGAATTTCCTGAATGTGTCGCGTGAAGCCCACTTCCAACCTTTCGTATACCAGCTGCTAGAATAGCAGGTGATACGGCAGCTATGGACCCCATCTCTAGAGTCCTAGTTTGGCGTCTCAGCGGAATCAGACAGATCCCAGAAAGGCGGTCCGGTGGCAGACTCTCGATACGTAAAGGATAGAGGGCTAAGTGCTCGTATGGCCTTCACAATCTTCCTTCTTGGCCTGGTCTATGTTCTGTTTTTTGGCGTGTTAATCGCAGTCGGCGTGGGAGCACTCACCGTGGTGGTGATTGCGGTAGTCCTCTTAGTAGCACAGTTCTACTTTTCTGACCGTATTGCACTCTTTGGAATGCATGGCCACGAGGTGACTCAGGAGCAGGCGCCCGAGTTGTACCAAATCATCGCAAGGCTCACCACTCTCGCCGATATGCCAATGCCAAAGATCGCCATCTCTGAACTCGACATCCCAAACGCCTTTGCCACAGGACGAAGCCCTAAGAACGCGGTTGTCTGTGTAACTCGCGGCCTGTTGCGTCGGCTTCCCCCGCAAGAACTCGAGGCGGTGCTAGCACACGAACTCAGTCACGTCGCCCACAGAGATGTGGCGGTAATGACTATTGCATCCTTCCTTGGTGTGCTTGCCGGACTGCTAACGCGTTTGATGTTCTACTCCGAAATCTTTGGTGGCATGATGGGCGGTGGTTACGGCGGTGGACGTGGCCGTGGTGGTGGCCGCGGCAATGGTGGCGGTAACATAATTGCCATAGAGATGCTGATCATGCTGATATCCGCCGTCGTGTACGCGATCAGCTTCTTGTTGATTCGAGCTCTCTCGCGTTATCGCGAGTTGGCGGCCGATAGGGCTGGTGCAATCCTCATCGGACGGCCAGCTGCCCTCAAGTCAGCCCTGCTGCGCATCTCCGGCACGATGGGGCAGATCCCCACTCGCGATCTTCGTACTGCTCAGGCATTCAACGCCTTCTTCTTTACGCCAGCGATCAATCCTCGCAATCCATCTCTCGCCTCTGGGTTATTCGCCACCCATCCCAGCCTCGAGAAGCGAATTGCGCAACTCGATGAGCTCGATCGCGAGCTAGGAAAGGCAGAATGATATGGGGTTCTTCGACACCCTCTTGGGCAAGTCAAAACAAGTAAACGCGAATCTTGACGCCATCTTTGCAATGTCGAGCGCCGCGATTACCTTGCAAGTCTCTGCGAACCTGATTCCAACAAATCAGGCGGCCGTTGTCTTCAAACCCGCATCAGGTGCCGCCTTTGCTAACACCGAGACTGAGTTCCAGGATGTCCTGAAGGA
>DAHZQE010000418.1:0-2678 GCA_027409005.1 Ferrimicrobium sp.
GAATTATGATGGAGTTGATAGCGAGTATTTGGCGGATTGTGGCGGGGTGCCGAACGGTAGGGAGGGCGATGGGGCCGTGAGGTATATCTACGGCGCAACCGTGACCGGAGTTGAAAAGAAGGGGGAGAGGGTTGTAGTGAAGTATTCGCTGAAGACTGAAGACGGTGAGGAGGCTGAGAAGGAGATCGAAGCGAACCTTGTGATTGCGGCTGATGGGCCTAGTTCGACGATCAGAGGGATCTTGGAGCCGGAGGTAAAGAGGACGTATGCAGGTTACTGCGTCATTCGCGGCACGGTGCCTGAGCTCGAAGCCTCTGAAGAAGCACGGAAAGTCTTCCTGGAGCGCTTCTGCTTCTACCATGCCCCTGGGATCCAAAACCTCACCTACACTATCGCGGGCAAGAACGGCACAACCAAACCTGGTGAGCGACTGCTCAACTTCGTGTGGTATGCCAATTTCCCTGAAGGCTCTCCTGCACTCGAAAAGCTCATGACAGACAAGAATGGGAGACGGCGACATATTACTATTCCACCGGGATTGATTGCGCCAGAAGCATGGGAGATGGTTAAGCAGATGGGCCATGCCCGTCTACCGCCGCAGATGGCCGAGATGGCCGACAAAACCCAGCAGCCTTTCGTGCAATGCATTACGGACGTCATCGCACCCAAGAACCTCTACCTCAATGACAAGCTGGTGCTTGTCGGCGATGCGCTGGCGGGGTTCCGTCCGCACACCGTCGCATCGACGAGCCAGGCGGCTTTCGACGTGATGTGTCTGGTCGATTGGTTGGATGGGAAGATTGGGAGGCAGGAGTTCGTGAGGCGGACTATGCAATTTGCGAGGACTATTCAGGATATGGGGGTGAGGATTGGAGATCGGAGTCAGTTTGAGGATTTGCCGGTTGAGGAGTATATCGAGGACCGAAATTTTGCTTCGATACCGAGGGCGAAGAGGGAGTTTCCTGCGTGGACGGAGAAGGGGTTGGATGAGATCTGATGGCGGAGCCGGGAGCGGTTGGACAAGCTGGGCTCTGGTAAGAAGACGATAGCGGAATCTGTAGCTGAGTCAATGCGCCTGAGCCAAGGGCGCGCTCTGGCTTTCATGGTTATGTGGCGCAGTTTGGATCTGCACTCTTTGAACCTGCGCGGCTGTATCTGCAAAACAAAATGCAAGCGTCTTAGATGATTGTCGCCTCAAACATCAGCACGTACGGCCATAGGCGACAGAGAACAGAGGATCCCGTCCGCTCTCCTATACTTAAGCTGTCGACCGGTGGACTAGTACTACGGTGGGTGACCACGTGGGAATACCCGCTGCTGTACGTTTTGCCCTGCTTTTGCTGCCGTGACGAGGCGGTCGTTGTCGGCTTTGGAGCCCTCGATATCCTTTTGGAGACGTTCAGGAACGGTTTGCTTGCTATGTGGGGGTTGGCGAAGAGGTCGGCGTTGCATCTGGATAGCCACTCGTTCAAAGGCCGACAGATTTCCAATCAGGGCTCCCTTGCCTCAAGGTTAGCACACCACGTGGTTCCGCGGCGCAAACACTAGACTCGCCATATCGTAAAGGTCCTCTCACTAATCCTCAACCCTGACTCCCCTTTGGCCTAGATATCCTGATACTGTCCCTATGCCTCCACCGCCTGCCCTTCATATTGGCCCACACCAGAATGCATCGCCCGAACGCATGTCACGCTCATCGCTCACTGTCGCCGAGGAGCTCAATGACCTAGGTACTAAAGGAGTGCTGTGTCGTCACAGCTACCAGACTAGGAGAAGCAAGGAGAGCGAGGCGGGATCTTTACCATCGATGGCCAATGGGTAGAGCGCGCGGGCGTTGCGAATTGTCTGGATGGATGTAGTATTCTGCGGATTGCCGGCAACGCCGGAGAAGCCGCATGGCAGGCAGGCGAATGAGGCGTTGTTGAGAACCAATAAGATGGTCGAATCGTTTTGGCGTCGCTGTTATGTCCATCCGGGCCCCATGCCGCCGCGCCAATAAGCCAGGCGGATAGTATACTGCCTGTTCAGCGAGGACCAACCATCGTAACGCCCTGTTCAACAACGTGGAAGCTCCAGGGAAGTGAGCGAGCGTTTGATCTAGACGGCCCGAACTCTGTCACCGACACTCGCGGCTCAGCTGCGCCTTTTGCTACAGCTGCACGCCCGGCTCGGGTTCATGTGCATGCCACCTGCGCACTACATCGGGGCTGGATGCTCCAATCCCTTCTGCTCATGGAAATATTTTAACCCTTTTTGGTCAGAACATGCATTTCCGCTAGCTGTAACGCTATCACAATAAACTCTCCCACTGATCTAAACCCTTCTGCTGTCCCGGCGCCAGTTGTGCTTGCCCAGCCGGAGGCGGTCTGAATGCACTCCCGTTTCCGATGTTCGTGACCGGCGGGCTCATAGGTGGGGGAGGCAGAGTCCAACTTGTACTCGCTGGCTTCTGTGCTTGTTGTCGCGAAGCGGCAGACCAATCGATAACACCTGCGCCGTTCGCGCTATTTGTCGTAGCTTGTTGTTGCGGTCGTAAAGGCATAGTAGTCATCGTATTTTGAGTGACATTCGTAGAGCTAGCTGGCCGGGCCGGCTGTAGGGGCATCGAGTACTGGCTATTCGGCGTCAAGCTTGCGAAGCCGGAGAGTGACTGGTCTGGGGTGATGGTGCGGCCCAGG
>DAHZQE010000427.1:0-2953 GCA_027409005.1 Ferrimicrobium sp.
ACCAGACGATAACTCTGGTAGTGATAATTACCATAAGGGGGGAATGATGAAGGTAAGGAACATGGTTCGAGGGGGAGCTGCGCTAGCTGTCGCTAGCCTGCTGGCATCCCTCGTGGCAGTGCCTAATGCTTATGCTAGCGGGGCGGCTCCCGTTTCGGGTGCTAGTGTTGGCCAAGTCAATGAGTCCAAGGTTGTCGCCAATGTTGAGCCTATGGTTGCGAGTACTGTTACGTCTGTATCCCCGGTTGGAGCAAATGGAATGTCGGTGCTCACTCTTGCAAATGGAGTTCGCCTGAATGCGCCTGCGCCGATTGCGGATGCCGCACGACAGCAACTCTCGCGACATGTTTCCATTCAGCCCGCTGATACGGTGACCGGCAGCTGTGGAAGTAGCTACATTTATATCGCTCCCAACAGTAACGACTCCGGAGTGGTTGTTAACACCGGATACGATGTCGAGCCAAGCGTGATTGGAACGGTACTGTTCAACTACTGGGATGCCTCTGGATCTAATGTAACCTACAATAGATCGTGGGGCAATCAGTGGAGCGAGAGTAGTCCTGGTTATGATTGGGAGAATCCGTATTACCAGGCGCTTAAAGGTGCTGGTTTCTACATTGGTGGAGTTTCCAGCGGAAGTTACGCGTACGGGACGAACGCCATTTGCTACTCGGAGAGTCCGACTTCCCGTACCGATGTCCCTTAACCGCCCCACAGAATCGGAGCAGCAGAAGGATGCGAGGGATAACATTAGGGGGACCGATTCCCATGCGAGGTGGACAAGGCCCAGTGGACTGTCCAACATCTAGGCTTTTACCACTTACGGTGACGTTACGGCCCTGAATGAGTCGAGACTGTGGGTCAGTACAGTGACCACAGTCTCGGCACAACGTGTGGTAGTGCAGCGATCGGGATCTGGGAGAGGAGGCTCTCATGCGGAACATCTTTGATGGTAGTCACTGGTCTATACAGTGGGACTTTCAGGCTGACCTCCTGAACGTACTCCTCTATCTTCGTGATGCTCTCCAGCTAGATGATGCTGCATTACCACACGTTCCCCCGCTACTCGTTTCAATTGGCGATCCGGTTCACGTGCGACTGAGTGCGACTGATGTCAAATTAGTTACGGGCACTTGGCATAGGCTCTGGAAGCTTGCGATCCCACTGCAACCAAAGAGTCACGCTGACGCCACAGATTTACTATCGGTGGAGGCTCGGCTACTGAGGCGTGTGACACCATTTGATCAGGTTGTTGCCGAAGTACCCCTGTTGCGCGATCTCGCCTCGTCTCCAGCCGTTCTCGAAGTATTGCAACAAGCCCGAGACAGAGCATTGGAGTGGAACAGAACTCGGACAGCGGAACGCATTGCATTTGGACGTAGGTACGCTCATGAGGTCAACGCACAGGTCAAGTCGCTTGTCGAAAGACTTGTCGATGCGCGGCAGCCGACATCTGACCTCGAATTGCAAGCGTCAATCACAATACTAGATAGTGAAATAGAGTGGTGGGACCACCTCCGGCCAGGGGTTTTCCTCTGCACCAGGGTGGTTGCTCAGGATCGGAACTTGTTTTTTAATCTTCTCCAAGAGACTTTTCTTTCTGTCCCTTCGCTCGAGGTTATGACGGGCTGGACAGAAGAGATCGTTGTCCCGCAACACAAGCTCCCCCCTTCGGCGCTTCCTCAATCGGTCGTTCTCGCGGACAATGAAAACATCGTGCTGACCTGCGAACGGGTGATCCCCTGTCGCGATGGTTTTGAGGTGAACCTCAAAAGGACTGCCAAGAATATCGGGACCAGTACGACGTTGTTGTCTGACCGAAATCAGAAGCCTTACTGGGAGAAAAATCAGTCGTCTGACCCCTACAACGGCCTCCGGCTAGAGGTCAGATTCGCCGATGAACGCAAGGAACTTGTCACCGATCTGCGACGAGAAGATAGACCTGGTGACCCAACTGTAGTGCGCTTCGACCGACATCCTTTCGATCGCAATTCCCTTTGGCTGTGGATTATGCCCCTACCACCACCAGGGGCTTGTGTCATCGAACTATCCTGGCCCGAACAAGGTATTGACAGTGCTATATTCGAGTTTGATGGGATTCTGCTGCTCCTTCAGTAAATCTTCAGCCGTGTGTTCACCCAGAATGTCTCTAACTCGCAACAGTGCTGTGTGCACATATTAAGGAATGATTGGCTCTGCGGGCATTCCTTTTGATAGAGCCCTAGCTCTCTGTGGCTGTGTGTACAGAATGTCAAATATATGGATGAGAGCGAGAACTACGTAAGATCGAGAGCAGCATAGGAGCGAGGCAAACAAACTGTGGGTGGTCTTCTCGCAAACGAAGTGGACCACGCTCAAGGGGCCGTCCAGGGGTGTAAGCTAGGCTTGGACGCACGCGCTTCTAGGCTAAGTTGGAGCGCATCGTTGTGACTGCGTCCCAGTCCGCGGCGTTGTCGTCAGCGTCGCTTCCCCCGGCTAATGGCACCTCGATCAATGTCGAAGGACAGCCCCCAGCGGGCCCAGTCTTTTACCTTGGCACCAGCAGCAAAGGCCGAGATCTGGTACGCTTCGAATGGCGTGAAGCTGAACCCAGCTGGGCACGCCCAAACGGCCACGACGCGAGTTGCCGACCTGATTTCCTGCGTCGAGATCTGGTCAAAACCGACGCCATTGGGACCGGTGACCGTTCCGGGGCCGATCCAGAAGTGCGACAACTAGCAACCGCAATTTATCCACAACTATGACCTCTTCTACCCACTGTCCCAAACGTTTACCGCATTTCTTCCGAAGGCTGAGTTCTTCAAGTATTCTTAAGTCGTCGCCAGAACGGGAGGTCTCCTGACTCGGACAGCCTCCACGCTGAGCGTTCACCCTGAAGAATGATCAGGTGTTCCGGCTTCGTAGCTGGCGTTGTTGTATCTCCGCTCGTGCGCGTGAGTGCTGAGCCTCACTC
>DAHZQE010000434.1:0-13088 GCA_027409005.1 Ferrimicrobium sp.
GATGCAGCGGTCCATGTATCTTGCACTATACAGCACCTGCGTGTGCCGAATCTTTGTGGAGCAGGATACTAAATGAGATCCAGAGCCACCATATAGCGTCGAACCGGGCATATGCATGGGCGGATGTTCAATCGCAGGCCACCGTCTCCCCGGCATTTCTATACACGCTTAGACCAATGCTCAGCATCCTCGAAATCCGTACCCGGACGGTATTAATCATTTGGAATGAGAATCGATTCTGTGATGGATGAAACGGCCTGCTAGTGTAACGACAGTCTAACTTTGTACCCAGCCATTGGTATGATTTCGTGTAATTGCCGTCTCCTCGTGTATGTGTTAGGTTTTAACCTCCGCAATAATGAATGTTACCCGTGTATAGCGCTGACGTAAGCTGCTGCATGTCGCATCCACCCTGTAGCCAAGAATATCTAGCCATTGCTTCTTGCTCTATCGATCCGGCGATGCAGCAATGCTACGCCGAGCACACCGGATAGCCAATCCAATCCAGCGCTATCTGTCAACACGTCCATACCCACCTCTCGCATGTACGATTCGGCAGTACAGCTCAGACACTGAGCCAAGCCGTACGCACAATGTAGCAATCCTGGGCGGAGGCATTACAGGCCTCGCCAGTGCCTACTTCCTCACACAGCAGCTACCGACAGCCCGAGCGACCATCTTCGAAGCTTCGGATCGCATGGGAGGATGGCTGTCGTCCAAGCGAGTACCCGTGAAAGATGGCACGATCTTGTTCGAAGCTGGCCCAAGAACCCTTCGCCCACACCAGAATGGAGTTCTGGCAGCGCGGTTGATGCAAGAGCTTGACATTGCAAAGGACGCCATCTTTCCTCAGAACACTTCTCCTGCCGCAAGGAATCGGTTCGTCTACTACCCGAATCATCTTGTCCGGATGCCGCATCCTTCTTTCGGATTCGCGGACAACCTTTGGAGCATTCTGACAGAGCCGGTATTCGAAGGCGCTGCATGGGGTATCTTAACGGAATACTGGAAAGCCCCTCGCGATGCCAGTGTGCAGGACGAGAGTGTGGGAGAGTTTTTCAGTCGCAGACTAGGGCCCCAGATTGTGGACAATGTAGCCAGTGCAGTATTGCACGGTATCTATGCTGGAGATGTTTACAAACTCTCAGCGAAAAGTTTGTTCAACACTCTTTGGCGAAACGAAGTCAATGACGGCGGGCTTATCATGGGTCTACTGAGGGGCAGAGCAGACGGCATAGAAGTCCCGAAACGAGAGCTGGAATTCATGAAAGAGATGAGGGACTACAAATGGGATCCGCTACTGAAAGCGACAATGAAAACGAGCACGGTCTTCACTTTCAAGGACGGTCTCCAACAATTGGCGGATGCCCTCGCTCGGAGATTGTTCGAACAGGGCAATGTGGAATTCAAACCCTCCACGCCTATCGAGTCTGTCATACTGTCACAGGATCAGTCGACAGTGTCGGTCAACCCGAAAGACACAGGCGAAGAGCAATCGTTCACGCACGTAATCTCGGCCTTGTCGCCAGGTCACCTCGCCCAGGTGCTTCGATCTACGCAAGCATCAGGGAGTACGAGTCTGGTACCAACCTTCCCATCCGTGACGGTGATGACCGTAAATCTCTACTACCGCACTCCCGACCTCCACCCCGCCGGGTTCGGCTACCTCATCCCACGTGCTACGCCCTTTGAGAACAACCCAGAGCGAGCGCTAGGGGTTGTTTTCGATACCGCTTACTCGCCGTCGCCTTCAGACCTGGACATGAACAACTGGCAAGTCACCGACGTCGACCAGCTTAAAAAGGCGCGAGAGAGGGGTCAGCTAGTCAACGTGAACGATTTTGGCTGGTACAATATGCCTGATCGCCCGAACGCACAGGACGACGTGTCAAAGCGAGGCACGAAGATAACTGTCATGCTCGGCGGTCACTGGTGGAATGACTGGCCTGCTTTCCCGAACGAACAAGAAGGTCTTGCGCTTGCAAAGTCGGTCGTTGAGCGGCAAATGGGTATTAAGGAAGAGCCAGAGGCCTATGCCGTGAACTTGCAGAAAGATTGCATCCCTCAATATAACGTCGGGCACGAGCAAAGACTCAAGCAAGTCCACAATAACCTTTGGCGGGAGTACAAGGGCAAATTACGAGTCGCGGGCAATTGGATGTCTGGTGTAGGGGTCAATGACTGTCTGAGGTCAGCTTGGGACGTCGCGCAGAATCTCAAAGGTGGCAAAGAAGGCACTGGACTCGAGCATGTCGGCACGAATGAGTACATTCGGATCAAGCCTTGGCTCGAGGGGGCTGAGCGAGGGCAGAAAGAGTGAAGCTTGTCGCATAGAGTATACATACGTCCCAACTAGAGGTTGGACACGTGAGAACATGATCCGAGCGTAGCTAGCGCGCCTTCCAAAATTTGAATCGTCAAGGCAGCCGGTGGAACTCATTTCCACTTCATTATTATTATCCGCCTTATGAATGGTCTCTTGCGCAACACTGTCCACCAGTCCGCCCGACCAACGAGAAGTATCTTCAAATTCTACAGCTCATCCGCATGTCGCAACACAATGACGAGAGTCAAAGCTGCAGCCGACCAGGCTGGTGACTCGATGCCGCTTACGGAGACAAGATATCTCCCCGTCGATCCGCGACGGATAGGCCAGCTACGAATGATACCGCAGCCGCATGACTTGCTTGACGATTTCGACATTGAGCTCGAAGCGACTACTTCAGATGCCGCGAATCTGCGAAAAGCTGCGGACGAATTGAGATCTTCCAATCTACCTGTCGCATTCCCTACTGAGACAGTGTATGGGCTTGGTGCCGACGCCACGAGGTCACAAGCTGTACAGGGCATCTATCGCGCGAAGCAGAGACCATCAGACAATCCTCTGATCGTTCACTTTGCCTCTTTGCGACAGCTGAGGGCTCTCTTACAGTCAGAACGAGCACTTGCCGACTCACCCGAGACGAATGGCCGTGTCCCGAAGAACACAAACAAGGATCTAATTCCCTCAATATACCATCCGTTGATCCGCAAGTTCTGGCCCGGACCACTCACCATAATTCTGCCCAGTCCCTCGCCATCGCCACTGGCTCCGGAGGTGACGGCTGGTCTGAAGACCTTCGGCGCACGAATACCTGGTAACGTCCTGGCTCTGGCCTTGATCAAGCTCGCCGACGTCCCAGTCGCGGCTCCTTCCGCGAATGCCTCAACAAAGCCTTCACCTACAGCAGCCGAGCATGTTATGTTCGATCTTGATGGTCGAATACGCAGTATCGTCGATGGTGGACCCTGCGACGTCGGCGTTGAGAGTACAGTCGTGGATGGCCTATCGTCGCCTCCGCTTATTCTGCGGCCAGGTGGCGTGAGTATCGAGCAATTGCGCGCCTGTGAGGGTTGGGAGGATGTGCAAATTGGGTACAAAGACGCTGCGGGAGCGGCAGAGAGCAAGCCTAAGGCGCCGGGTATGAAGTATAGGCATTACTCGCCAAGAGCGCCGGTCTTCCTATTCGATGCCGGACAGGCACCGCCTACTGGAAGGCAATTGGCGGCTTACGTTGGGCAGAGGAAGAGGATTGGTGTCGTAAGAACGCAAGCATGGAGGCTCGATGTGCACGATCACGAGCGACCACTTTCTCTTGCACTAGAGGACAGGCGTACCTCGAATGGCCACACAGGGAGCCACCAGCAACTTCGTGGCTTTGCTCGTATCCTGCAGTCCCTCGACACAACGCCGGCGCCCAGAGAAGCAATAAGATCATACAAATTACGCATAGACGACGAAATCATCGAACTATTTGGCCTACAATTAGGTCCCGATACTGCCAGTGTCGCGCGCGGAATCTTCGCTGCGTTGCGAGAGCTGGATTTGAAAGACGTTGATGCCATCTTGATCGAAGGCATCGACGATGAGCAGGGCGAGACTGCCGCAGCTATAATGAACCGTTTACGCAAGGCTGCAGAAGCGAAGCCGACGTGACCATAGAAAGATATATTGAAGTATTACAGGGAGTAAAATCTCCCCTTATTGCCGGCTTTGGTCCGGTCATGCAGACATCCCGTCGGCTCCACAGCCATGAACCTTGCAACCGTCACCAAGATCTGTCTTCGCTGTTATCGTTATGCGTTGGTGCTTACAACCATTGATTAGCAGCCACATTTCTGATAATCGATGCTCGTAGCCTCCGCTAATTACGTCGTCGACCATCCATCAATTCAGCAAACGAAACTTCACGGCGCGTTTTGACAGAATAACCCTTGAGCAGCCGGCTGGTATTGAAATAGCGTATTGTGTACAGATTGAGATAGATCTGCACGGAAGGACGAGCCCTGTATCTGTCAAGGAGTGTCTTGAGAGACAGATCCGTCTACACAGATACCTACGATCTAGGCCCAAAGACTTCGAATCAGCATGGGCTCTATACAGCAAGAACCTCTTTTAGAAGAGGGCAAACGGCCCATCACCGTCTTGGTTACTGGCTTCGGTCCTTTTCAGGAGAGATATCCAGTCAATCCCTCGTACGAAATTACCCGCGCCCTGCCTTCCGTCCTGCCACCGACAGGCCTCAAAGACAGACCCATACAAATCATCGCCTACGGCTCTCCCATCCGAGTCTCGTACGCAGATGCCCAGGAGCTTGTTCCAGCCTTGCTGGAAGCGTACAGTGAGACTGTAGATCTGGTCATGCACATCGGCATGGCATCTGGACGCACGCACTATGCTGCCGAAAGGTATGCACACCGAGACGGATACTCAAAGCACAAGGACCTCGATAGCGCAGTGCCAGATCTTGAGGAGCACCATGCAAAGTACGGCGATTGCCCGGAGCGTATGGAGACTGGGCTGGACTACGGAAAGGTGTTGCAAAGATGGCAAACCTTGGTGAAAGAAAGTCCAGAGTCGGCGCCGGAACATGGAGCAGATTGCCAAGCTAGTGATAATGCCGGGTTCTACCTCTGCGACTACACGTACCTCACGACTTTGGCATGGTATGGGCGCCGAAATGGAAGGTTGGAAGGTGGAAAGCCGATAGATCGGCCCGTCATCTTCTTTCATGTGCCGGGGGAGAGCGATGAGGAGAGTCTTAAGCGAGGGACGGGGGTGGCGAAGGCACTCATACGGGCGATGGCGGAGAATTTTGCTGAAAGCCTGCAGTAGAGCACGGCTAAGGGCGCGCAGGTCGTACCATACACCAATGCCTCCCTTCAGATCTCCCACCGTACAGCCTCGCATCAAATGGGACGGCATCTTTCTCGAGAAAGCCGTGTTTCTTGTAGAGTTCCTTGCCTTGAAGCGCCGCCGTCAGGAAGACCGGCAAGTGCTTTGGAGCAGCCAGCCTGTCAAGGCCGTGCCTGAGGAGTAGCCCGCCCGCGCCTTTGCGTTCATGTTTTGGATGGGTAGCCAGCGTTTGGAGATCAAGGTAGGGCTGTCCAGGCGCAATGGCTCGCATGGCTCGCCACTCGCTATAAGCCATCGCGGACATCACGGCTTCGTGCATAGCGGCATTTCTATCACCCACTGGTGGATAAGCTCGCCACTTTTGCCGGCAACATTCGACTTCCTCGTCCACGTCTTCCTTCGTGACAGCAGGTTGCTCCTCTACATCCCACTTTGCAATGGCGACGGTCTCGCCGGTTGAGGAGTCTATGGCGCGGAAGCAGAAGTCGCCGATGTTGCGGCCCTCGTACTGCCTTAGTAGATTCAGTCGGAAGCGCTCTAGGAGCCCCGGTGTGAGTTCTCCGGTCCATATCATGGGCGTCAGAATCTCGGCTTCGGGCGTTGCAAATGCCTTCCACTGGAGGCGGATGAAGTCGTCGACCTCCACAGCTTTGAGAGGCTCGACCACAAGGTGTGTCATGGCGCAACTCGAGGCCTACTGTTCCTCGGATTTTGCAATTGGGCCCAGTTGGCGTTGGAGAGAAGATGCATTATCTAGGACTTCAGGGAGCTTATGGGAATGTGGGCAAGCGATGCAAGCCAAGTACTCTGCGCATGACCTTTGGGGGCCACCTGCGCGCGGCATCGGTCATACATTGTGGGCCGCATCGCGCCGCAATGCGAAGACGAAAGAGCGCGACGGCTGTGGTGGAGGTCGATGCGGAAGATGTGGCGCGAAGCGCGGGAACAACCGCCACTTAACGCGTCTCGCGAGCAAGGCGCGTTACCGAACTTCACCTGCGCCTTCTAGCCAAACATCTCAAGACACGGTCCATTCTGGTAAAATGTCAAGCAGACCGGAGCTGAAGCTGGATGACGAGGTCGGCTTCATTAAAGCCTACCGGCAGCTTGAAGCAGGCAAGAACGATGAAACAGTGCGGATATACGACCGTGGCGACTGGCTCAGCGCCCATGGAGACGATGCGATGCTCATCGCACGAGTGCAGTACAAGACAACCTCTGTCGTCAAGCAGCTAGGGAAAAGCCCTGGGCTCCCTTCTGTTACCATGACCTGGACCGCATACAAGAGCTTCCTAAGAGAAGCTATCTTCCGCCTCGGCAAGCGTGTCGAGATCCTGCAAAGTACTGGCCGCAACCTATGGAAAGTCACGAAGCAAGCGTCTCCAGGCAACCTGCAAGACATCGAAGAGGAACTTGGTGGGCATATTGACTCTGCTCCCATCATCCTTGCGGTCAAGGTCTCTGCAAAGGCGGCTGAGGCGCGGCAAGTCGGCGTATGCTTTGCGGATGCAAGTGTTCGGGAACTTGGTGTCAGCGAGTTCGCAGACAACGACGTCTACAGCAACTTCGAATCATTGCTCATTCAATTAGGCGTGAGGGAGTGCCTTTTGCAATTCGACGGGACGAAGAAGGACGCTGAGCTGCACAAGCTTCGGACTATCGCAGACAACTGCGGCTGCGCAGTATCCGAACGGCCGCAGGCTGACTTTGGCAATCGCGACATCGAGCAAGACATGACCAGGCTGCTACGCGATGAGCGTGCAGCAGGGACTCTGCCCCAGACCGATCTAAAGCTAGCGATGAGCTCTGCTGCTGCGCTTATCAAGTACCTGGGCGTCATGTCTGATCCGACCAACTTCGGTCAATATCAGCTCTATCAACATGACCTGAGCCAGTACATGAAGCTCGACAGCTCCGCCCTGAAAGCGCTCAATTTGATGCCTGGGCCAAAGGATGGCTCGAAGACCATGAGTTTGTTCGGACTGCTGAATCACTGCAAGACGCCGGTCGGGAGCAGACTCTTAGCGCAATGGCTCAAGCAACCTTTGATGAGCCTTGAGGCGATCGAGCAGCGACAACAGCTCGTGGAAGCATTCGTGAATGACACAGAGCTCCGCCAAACGCTACAAGAAGAGCACTTGCGGTCAATTCCGGACCTATACCGACTTGCGAAGAAATTCCAACGCAAGAAGGCGGATCTTGAAGACGTTGTTCGGGCATACCAGGTGGCGATTAGACTTCCAGGCCTCATTGGCACTTTTGAAGGCGTCATGGATGAAATCTACAAGACAGCACTCGACGCCGAGTACACTGACAAGCTACGCTCGTACTCAGACAGTTTTTCTAAGCTGCAAGAGATGGTCGAGACTACAGTCGATCTCGAAGCTCTCGATAATCACGAGTTTGTCATCAAATCTGAATTTGACGACGGCCTCCGCATCATCCGTAAGAAGCTCGACAAGCTGCGCTATCAGATGGAACAGGAGCATCGCGATGTGGCGGATGATCTGAATCAGGACCCCGAGAAGAAGCTCTTCCTAGAGAATCAGAAGGTCCACGGCTGGTGCTTCCGCCTGACAAGAAACGAGGCCGGCGCCATTCGCAATAACAAACGATATCAAGAATGCTCAACGCAGAAGAATGGCGTGTACTTTACCACGACCAAGATGACCAATTACCGCCGGGAATTTGATCAGCTATCCGATAGCTACAACCGCACCCAGTCAGGCCTCGTCACTGAAGTTGTCAACGTCGCCGCCTCCTATTGCCCGGTAATCGAGCAGCTTGCTGGCGTCCTAGCCCATCTGGACGTCATTGTCAGCTTCGCTCACGTCTCGGTTCACGCGCCCACATCCTACGTCCGGCCCAAGATCCATCCACGCGGCGAGGGCAACACCATTCTCAGGGAAGCCCGCCACCCTTGCATGGAGATGCAGGACGACATCTCCTTCATCACCAACGACGTTTCCCTCGTCCGCGGCGAAAGCGAGTTCCTCATCATCACCGGTCCGAACATGGGCGGCAAATCGACCTACATCCGCCAGATCGGGGTGATCGCACTCATGGCTCAAATCGGCTGCTTCGTGCCTTGCTCAGAAGCCGAGCTTACGCTCTTCGACTGCATCCTTGCACGCGTGGGAGCCAGTGACAGCCAATTGAAGGGCGTGAGTACCTTCATGGCAGAAATGCTCGAGACAGCAAACATTCTCAAGACTGCCACGCGCGAGTCTCTCGTCATAATTGACGAGCTAGGTCGGGGCACGAGCACCTACGACGGCTTCGGTCTCGCGTGGGCGATCAGCGAACACATCATCAAAGAGATCGGTGCTTTCACCATGTTCGCTACGCACTTCCATGAGCTTACCGCCCTTCACGACACCTATCCGCAAGTCCAGAACCTGCACGTCGTAGCGCATATCGGCGACGGGAGTGGAGATACAGCCATGACGAACGGTGACGCCGGCTCTAAGAGACGCAGAGAAGTCACCCTGCTCTACAAGGTCGTGCCTGGCATCAGCGATCAATCCTTCGGCATCCACGTAGCGGAGCTCGTGCGCTTCCCGCAGAAAGTCGTGAACATGGCCAAGCGAAAAGCGGACGAGCTGGAAGAGTTCTCGGGCAAGCATGAGGGCGAAGAAGGGATCCAGGCGAGCAAAGAAGAGGTCGAAGAAGGCAGCCGGCTGCTGAAAGAAGTGATGATCAAGTGGAAAGAAGAGACGGAGGGGAAGAGTCAGGAGGAGCAGGTGAAGAGGATGAGGGAGTTGATCAGCGGCAACGACGCATTGCTCGCGAATCCGTTCTTCCAGAGCGTGGAGGCTTTGTGAGGAGACAGAGGAAGGAACTGCTTTAGCGAGGCGTTGGTGGGGGATTTGAGAGGTGACCGCAAAATGGTTTGTTACTCGCTACTGACACGTGTAAAATATACCAGAGTGGAAATGAACAACCGACAAATGCTACTTTTGCTGGCCCACCCGCTGAAATTGCCAGGATCCGCTCAAGTGCTGCACGCCGGAGTACCCAAAACATAGATGACCGCCCAATCCGAGCGCGGGATTGCTCTGGGCTTCTTGACTGCCATTCCAAGGATCTGCTCGGCACTGGGAGATGGCTCCTATGCCGTACCCTCCGGAGCGTTTCCGTCCTCGATCTTCGCCTGTTCCAGTTCCTTCGCGGCGTCCGCAGCTGCATCATTCTCCTGGGCTTGCTCGGCTCCGGCGGAGGCGCTGCCGTTGGCTTGTTGGTTCTTCGCCGCTGGCTTGCGGGCGTTGTCGGTGCTGCCTGATGCCTCTGCCGCGCTGGCCTCGGCTTCGAGCTTGTCGATCTCGGCTTGCGCTTTCGCGATATTCTGGGTGGCATGTCAGCTATACTCGTGGAGAGAGAGGGGTTCACCACTAAACTTACTTCTTTCGTCTTGCGGTCCTGGTCACCCTTCCAGAACTCCACCTTCTCCTTCAGCTTTTCGACAACAGCCGGCACATCATTCTGCGACATGGGCGGATCGACGCCGATGCGTCCAAGACTGTCGATGGTACCAATATCCAAGTTGAACTTGCCCTCAGGCGCAGGTGAAGCAGTGCCATTCGCCCTTCCACCCTTGCCCTTCTTCTTCTTGCCACCACCGCCGATGAAGTAGTTGTCGTCCTCCTCACCCTTCTTCGGCAGCTTCGTTCCCTTGAAGCCATCGGCATCGACCGTGCGGGAAGGAGCAGCAGCGAACTTTCCGGGGCCAGCAGCATCTTGCTTTTGCGCGGATGATGGGTCGAAGTAGCCGATGAGGTTCTGGGCAGTGCGGATCTCGTCTTGGTACGCCGGAGCGCTGGCCTCGTCAAGCCTCTCTTTCGCAGCTGCTTGCCTTCGGCCACGGTGGTAAGCCTCGTTCTCAGCGCGACGCTTCTCCTCCCGTATGCGGCGAGCCTCACGCTCGTATTCCACGGCAGCACGGCGAGATTGGTAGTAGCGGTCCTTGATATCCTTGACGGCAGAGTACTTTTTTTGCTGGTCCTCGTGTGCTTTGGTCCGCTCGTCACGCAGAGAGTTCAAGCTCTTGAAGGCTTCATCTTGCTCCGCCCGGATCTGGTCAAGCTCGGTGGTGATAGCAGTGTACCTTTCGCTCAGAGCGCGCGATTCAGGGTCATCCATTGTCTTCTTCAGCTCAGCAATCTGCGCCTTAACATCATCGATACCCTTCTGCGCGTCCTCGAAGCCGGCGAAACCCTTCTTCTGCCTGTTCAACTGGGAGATCTCTGCGAGTGCCTTCTTCTCGTCGACAATCTTCATGGTGCCGGTGTCGACCTGCTTCTGGAGGCGATCAATCTGCTGCTGGACTTCGTCGACCGACTTGAATTGGGTCTTGCTGCGGGCGGTCTTCTGCTCATTGATGCGGGACTTCAGGTTCTCATCCAGGCGCTTGATCTTATCCATGACCTGCGTGCGGGAAGTCTTGCTGGACTGCTGTTGAGTGCGGATCTGCTGTAGTTCGTTGCGAAGCTCCTGCTGGCGCTTGCCCGCTGGAGAGTCCTTGTTGTTGGGTTTGGCATTGTCGAGCTTGGCTTTGATGGCTTTCTTCACGGGCGGTCAGCATCGTTTTTATTATCTACAGACTACGCCGCATCTTCTGCTGCTGGAAATACTTACCAGTCTCTCTTCCGCAGACCGCAGCTCCTTCTCCGCCTGCGCAAGTTCCTTCTTGTAGGCATCCTCGTCAGGCCTTTCAGGCCTAACTACAGGCGTGCTCTTGTCCTTGTTCGGCGCCATGCTGCTGTCCGCATTGCTGATCGCCGCGGCGCTCGGTGTCGCAGCCTCCGCCATATTGGTCGAGTCCGGTGTGGTTAGGGTGTGTGGAAGCCCAAGTGTTGGGTGCTGTATACGTATTGGTGTATGTGAGAGTTCCCTGTCCTCTATACTCCTTCCATCCAATATTGTTGTTATTTGCAGACGATTGGCCCAAAGGTCAGGTGGTCAATTCAATGGTGATGAAGCTCGAGGAAAGTGCATTGAGGCCGAAATGTCTAGGCGGGCCCGGCGGAAATTGGGCCGTGAATGCCGACTGCCAAATCGCGCCGAGGGTTCGCGGGCGAGGACAGTTGCCACGTGAGTTGAGAGGCCATCACACCTTCATGTATCGACCACTGTGACTGCGAGGCCTGGTTGGCTTATGAAAGCAACAGACATCTAATTTAACTGATGGCAAAATCTTGACGGCACTAGGCAGCACACAAAGCGCCATAGACATGGACAATGCCGCCGTTTCCAACACTTTCGGTACTCTTGGAGCGGTGTGCTGGTCCATTCAGCTTCTGCCTCAGATCGTTCTGAACTACCAGAGGCATAGTGCGAGAGGCTTGTCAGCTCCTTTCATGATGTATCCGCTCAATCTTGTCCTCGAGACGGCGCGGTAGATTGGCTTACCCATGGCAGGTTCTGGGCTTGGGCAGGCGTGCCGCTGGGCGTTTACAATATCGTCTCCGACTTCAACATTGCTTTACAGGTCCAGCCGCAGATCCTCACGTTCCTCAGCCTGATCACGTGGATTCAATGCTACTGCTACGAGCGCCGATGGAGTCTCGAGAAAGCTTTGGCCATCGTAGTGCCTGTAGCCTGCTTCATGGGTGGCATCGAAGCTGGCCTTGTGTTCGCTCTGCGCGTTGGCATTTACCGAGGCGTTCACTGGCCGGCGACGCTCATGGCAGCTCTCGCTGCGCTTTTGCTCGCTCTTGGAGTGCTTGAACAGTACCTGGCGATTCACAAGCACCGCAGTGTCGAGGGCATCTCCTTTTTGTTTTGCGGCATCGATGCGCTCGGAGACGTGAACTCGCTCGTCGCGGTCATATTTGAACCACGACTGAGCGCAGTCGGCCTGGTAGCATACAGCGTGGAATTCGTCCTTTGGATGGGCGTTTTTGCGTGTGGCGGTTACTACAAGCTTCTCCCACTGCTAAAGCGCAGCGTCACAGGCGAACGTCCGAACAGCACGGCGGTGCACGAAGCGAACCCGTCTGACGTCAACAGTGATGGTATTGCTCTGCATGACTTGCCGTCTTCGACGTCGGTCTTTCGCACGCCTTCCGCCGACAGCGCTCTCCGTGAACGCAGGCCGGTCGTTCCTTCCTTACCTGGCTAAGACTGCCATCACGCGCGGGATGCCCCACTTGGTCTCGATCTAGGCCCCGCACATGCATGGCCCACGCAACACTGAGCCCTCACGGAACATTCACGCAAGAGACCACAGCAATCAACTGCGTGATCGATTGCATCTTCGACCTTCCGTTTCCGCTTGCTCACATCCTCCACCCACCGACCAGCTTCTTTGTCCCGCATACCGACAAACCGGCATACTCCACCAACGCTGCATCGGCGAAGACCTCAACACTCCGAAGAAGT
This sequence comes from Ferrimicrobium sp., assembly GCA_027409005.1. Lineage (GTDB taxonomy): Bacteria > Actinomycetota > Acidimicrobiia > Acidimicrobiales > Acidimicrobiaceae > Ferrimicrobium. Next base: position 12,557 of record DAHZQE010000434.1, read on the forward strand.
GTGCGCGTGCGACCCCCGAGTGACGGTAATGATCACTTGAACCTGATTCACCTACCAGCCTCTTATTCACTGGCGCCACGAGCATCTTTCTTCACGGGACTAACTTCCCGACAACGACCTTCAGCACCTCTAGCAAGTACGCTTACCCAGTAACGCACTTTCCCCACGTCAATACAGAATGTCTCCTACCATACCAGCCAAGGTCGAGCCTCAAGCGAACGGCGGGACTAGTGGCACGAGTAAGGGTCCGCATGCGCAGAGACTTCAGACTATCCGGCTAACAAGCGTAGCGACGCCAGAGTATACTCGCACACCCATCGCTCAGTCCAGCGTCGGCGGCCTCCGCCGCCGCTCCGACAGCCAAGAGACCCTTAACACCTCCATCACTGGCCTCATCGTGGGAAGCGCGGCGTCGATCGCATCCTACAAATATCCGGATCCGCCGGTAAACTCGCCAACGACACAGTCCGTTGCGGGTGACTCTATCACGCTCTACCAGTTGGCGACCGCCAGTGTCAGCGCCGAGTCACTA
>DAHZQE010000444.1:0-12953 GCA_027409005.1 Ferrimicrobium sp.
TCTGGGAGTTCGACGACTAGCGCAGGCAACGGTTCGTCGCTGGTTGTCGCTGGGGTCATCGCGATCACTGGGTCTAGTAATTTCGAGGGATCAAATCAGGCCGGTGGTGTGTTGCCGGCGATATATGCGATCAACAAGGCCGGCGGAGTTCTTGGCCACAAACTGGTGTATAAGGGTGTCGATACGCGAGGTGATCCGGCAGACGCGCTCCCAGCAGTCCAGCAAATGCTCGCGACTACATCTAATCTCGTTCTGGTCACAGGACCTGGAACAGCATCGGCTCCGACCATCGTTCCAATACTTAATCGGGCCAAGATTCCGATGAACGCGGTAGCTGGTGAGAGTTCTTTCAACACCACTACGGATAAGTATTTCTGGCGGCTATTCCCGCCCGACTCTGCTAACGGGACGGCCATGGCACTTTGGGCGCATAAGAAGGGTTATACCAGGGTAGCGACGGTATTTGGAACCGATAGCGGGTCGCAAGGAGACCTTCCTGGCGTGCTCGCTAGTCTGAAGGCGCTGCACATGAAGCTCGTGACTGAGCTCAACATTACGCCGGACCAGCCTTCATATCTATCGTCGGTGCGTCAGTTGATGAATGCCAAGCCTCAGGTCATTATGACCGAATCCGATGGCACAACTGCTGGTACTTTCTTTGGAGAGCTGAAGCAACTCGGTGGAATGAAGCCGATCATAGGAACGGAAGCAACCTTTACTACGCCGTGGCTTACCGCCGTGAAGGGCGCACTCGGAACGAGTACCTTCACCAAGTACTACACGGGTATGATAACTGAGCCAGGGAAGCCCACCGCCGCTATATCTACCTTTCAGAGTTCTCTAAAGGCGACCAAGACTAATGTTCCACCACCGTGGCAGTCCTATATGAGCAACCCGTTCTCGCAGACCTATTATGACGGTGTAATTGCTACCGCCCTGGCTATGAATGCAGCGCACAGCGTGAAGCCTTCGGTGTTTAACAACTACATCGCCAAGGTCACCAACCCTGGAGTTGGCAAGACGGTCGTCTATACCTATGCGCAGGGTGTGGCTGCCTTGAAGGCCGGAAAGCAGATCCAATACTATGGAGCGACGGGTGTTATTGATTTCAATAAGTATCACAACTCCGACGGCAACCAAGAGGCTGTCAAGAGTTCGTCATCGTACGCGCCTATCTCGCAAGGGCTGATCACGTCTGCTGCCATTGGTGCAGTCAAAGTTCAGGGTGTGCAGTAGGTGCAATGTTAGATACCCTTCTTTCTGCGATAGCTTTTGGGATCGTTCTTGCCTCCGTAATAGCCATTGCGTCGATGGGGTTTACGATCCAGTTTGGGTTGACTAATATGCTCAATCTCAGTTATGGAGGTGTCATGACGGCGGCTGGTTTCGTGGCTTATCTTGCGGTAAGCCACGGAATCAACGCGTGGTATACCCTCCTAATAGGTGGGATTGTCGGAGCTGTTATTACGCTTGTGCTTGGCATCTATGTCTTTCGACCATATGCGAGACGTGGAGCAAAGCTATTTGAGATGATGATGGTTACGCTTGGCTTGGCTTTGGTTGTGGACTATGGCCTTCAGGCGCTATCGCATAACAATATCTATCAGTTCACTGTTCTCCAGAGTGCGCCAATTCACCTTGGCCCAGTAGTCATAACACCTACCGAGTTGATCCTCGCAGTTGTCGGCCTAGTCGTTTTCCTTGGTTTGGAGGCACTCCTTCGATTCACGAGGATTGGTAAGGCGTTGCGTGCTACTGCCGCCGAGGCATCGCTTGCTCGTTCATGTGGTATTCGTACTGGGCGGGTTGTAATTGTGACTTGGCTGCTCAGTGGGTTTCTTTGTGGGTTGGCCGGGGTGGTTTACATAGTCAATTCGCAGAGTATTGGTTACTCAACAGGGGAACTGTTCTTGCCATTGGTTGTTGCTGCCGCTCTCCTTGGAGGCGCCGGCTCACCGCGTGGTGCGGTGGTTGCTGCTCTAGTGATGGGAATCGTGACACAGGTAGTTGCTGCGTTTGGTCAGCCCGCCTATAGCACCGTAGCAGGCTTCGCGGTACTTGTGATCGTGCTCTTGGCAAGGCCAGGAGTTATTGCGCACGGTGCCTCTGAAGGAGAGCTGACTCTTTGATGGTCTGCTCCAATTTCTTCAGTTCAAATCATCTGCGTTCAACTGCTGAGGGTTGGCGCAACGGTTACCACGTGGTTGTGAAGGGGGCATAGGGTATGTCAGCTTGGGAATTTTATATCAGTACGCTACTCGTCTATTTCGCGATCGACGTACTGTCAGCATTCTCGCTTAACCTCCAATTTGGTTTCGGAGGTATCATCAACCTGGCATTCATAGTCTTCCAAGCAGCAGGTGCTTACATCGCCGCATCTCTATCGCTCGGACCTGACACGGGGGCGAATGCCTTTCAGACCTATCTATTCGGGATGAGTCTGCCGTTCCCGCTTCCGCTAATTTTCGCGACGTTGGCAGGTGCGATCTTAGCATTGGTCGTGGGTCTTTTTGGATTACGTCGAATGCGTAAGGATTACCAGGCAGCAGTGTTCCTGATTGTTTCGCTGATTGCATGGGAAGTTGTGAAGTCTGACGTCAGTCTGTTTAATGGGTCTAACGGTGTAACTGGTGTCGGAAAGCCACTAGGGACAGCCTTGCCATTATCGTCATTAGGTTACCAATGGGTGTACCTAGTTTGGGTGTTGGTAATTGCCGCTGGTGTCTACCTGTTGGTTAGATGGTTGTCGATCTCTCCATGGGGTCGTGCTCTGCGAGCAATGCGTGATCATGAGGATGCCACAGTAAGCCTCGGGATCAATACTACGGTTCTGCGTCTTCAGGTATTCGTTATTGGTGGAGCTATCGCTGGCCTGAGTGGAGGTCTGCTGGTTGAATTTCTTGGTGCCTGGTCACCTGGAGCTTGGGGATATGCAGAGACGTTTGTGGTATTCACAGCTATGTTTGTTGGCGGCATTCGTAACTACAAGGGAGTCATCCTAGGAACGCTGTTGGTCCCGATCTTGTTTCTCGAATTGCCGCGCTTTCTTCCTCCAATTGGATATCCAGGGCTCATCAGCTCGCTGGAGTGGGTTGTTATCGGCTTGCTGTGGATGACGAGCCTGTTGCTTCGACCCAAGGGGATTATCCCGGAGAAGCGGAACATTGTCTCCTTTGGAAATTATGTGAAGGTATTGGGGGGTAAGCGCTCACCGCAAGTAAAGGCGGCGGGTCATTCATTGGGTGAGATTACCTAGTTGATGGAGGCTACCAGTGGTGGGAGTGTCGATTTGATTCCCAGCACCATAGAGCTAGGTGTTTGTGATGTGTTGTTCGTTGAGACCACAATATCTGTAGTGAATGGTCCGATGTGGTAAGAAGGGGTGGTGGCAATTGCCTGGTATTGATGATGGCGATGTAGTACTCGCTGCCAAGGATGTAGTGGTCCGTTATGGTGGCGTGATAGCTGTCGATGGCCTTTCTCTTGATGTGCGTGCTGGTGAAGCGGTGGGTTTGATTGGACCCAACGGCGCCGGGAAGTCAACTGCTCTTGGTGCTCTTGGTGGCCAGGTCAAGACGGTGAGCGGGTCGATTACGTTGGCTGGACGAGAGGTCCATAAGTTGTCATCTTATCGAAGAGCACGCCTTGGGTTGGTCAGAACGTTTCAGTCGACCAGCGAGTTTGGTGACATGACGACATTTGAAAACCTGGTCACAGCCGGAAATGGTTATAGCGGGGCGCGGTTGACAAGGGTTGTGTTTCATAGAAAGGCGAGTCTTGCTGCTGATAGGGCTATTGCGGATCGTGCTTGGGAGATGTTGGAACGTTTTGATATGGCCGAGAAGGCCAATACCTATGCTAGGGAGTTGAGCGGTGGTCAACGACGGCTAGTAGAGATCATGCGTTGTCTCATGTCGACTCCAAAGGTGTTGCTACTCGATGAGCCTATGGTAGGTGTTGCGCCGCATTTAGTCGAGAAACTGGTCAATGACCTAATTGCTATACGTGATGAAGGCATTGCCATTGTCATCGTAGAGCATGCGTTGGAGGTTGTTAAGGCTCTTAGTAATCGTGTAGTTGTAATGTCGTTTGGAAGCAAAATAGCAGAGGGTAGCTATGAGGAAATCGTCCGCAACGAAGACGTGCAGGCGGCGTATCTTGGATAGAGTATGCGGCTACTTAGTTGGAATGCTGCGATGGAAGTGGGTTTAGATGGTTGCTAGGGTAAAGCCGTTTCTAGATGTAGCTGGAGTGAGTTCGGGGTACAATAAGACGCCTATTGTCCAGAGGGTGAGCATACAGGTTGGCCTCGGCGAGATAGTGCTCATTATGGGGCCAAATGGGGCTGGCAAAAGTACTTTAATAAAGGCTATAACGGGCGAGCTCCCCGCACTCGAAGGTTCGATAAAGATCGATGATGTCGATGTCACCCACATGGGCGAGGAGGATCGAGTCGGTCATGGTGTGGGATACGTGCCTCAAGTGCGAGATGTTTTTCCGCCGCTCACTGTTCAGGAGAATATCGAGATGGGTGGTTATGCCTATAAGGGCGCGGATTTGCGTGAGCGTGAAGAGGAGGTGTACTCCCTCTTTCCCCAGTTGCTTCCGAGCCGTAGACGAGCGGCTAGTACGCTAAGCGGTGGTGAACGCAAGATGCTCGGAATTGCTCGAGCTCTGATGGCACGGCCCAGATTGTTAATTCTTGATGAGCCTACGGCGAATCTGGCGCCATTGATTGCTGAGAAGGTGTTGCAGAGTATTGTGACTGGCGCTGCTGGTTCCGGAAAGGCGGTGTTGCTCATAGAGCAGCGCGTGAGCTTGGGCCTAGAGGTCGCTTCGTGGGGTTACATACTGACCGACGGACAGCTGCGATTGGAGGGCAGCGCTGAGGAGTTAAAGGCAATTCCTGATCTCGGGCAGCTATTTTTGGGTCGCGGCTCTTTGGGTCCCGTCTCTAGTGAGGCGCTGTGAGTATGGTGTCGGAGACGGTTAGTTTCGCCCAGGTTGCAACGGCGCTAGGGATCGGGCCAATGTTTGTGACGCTTGATCTAGGAGTGCGATGATGGAAGAGCGGAGCCTACTGATAGATGGTAAGGATTTGCAAGGGCATGATGAGCCCTTGGAGGTCATCAATCCATCTACTGGAGAGGTGATAGCGATAGTGCAATCGGCCAATAGCCACGATGTGGATGTTGCCGTTCAGGCTGGCTACGAAAAATTCGTAGACGGGGAGTGGAGCAAGGCTCCAGTACACGTAAGGGCCAGAGTGCTGACAAGGTTTGCTGACCTTCTAGAGGGGGCCTTGGACGAGTTGAACGTCCTTGAGACGTTGAACAATGGAAGGCCGGTTGCCGAGACTCGGGCTCAGATTGCACGACTGCCGGAGTGGTACCGTTATAACGCCGCGTTGGCGCTCGCCGACCGTACGAGCGTTGTTCCGATGCCAGGCGACTATCACTCCTATACTGAACGGAGTCCATTAGGGGTGGTCGGGATCTTGGCCTCCTTCAACCATCCACTGATGATTGCGTCTAAGAGTCTCGCTCCTGCCCTGGCCACTGGCAACTCTGTGGTGCTCAAGCCATCTGAATTGACGCCGCTCACTGCTCTCAGAGTCGGAGAGCTAGCACTGGAGGCGGGTATTCCGCCGGGTGTACTCAACGTTGTTCCTGGTACCGGCGGAGTTGCAGGCGCAGCGCTCGCAGCCCATCCACTCATCTCGCGGATCACCTTCACTGGCGGCACTGAGGCAGGAAGATTGGTAGCACAGGCGTGTGCTACACGGTTTGCTCCGTGTACATTGGAGCTCGGTGGTTCCTCGCCGGTTGTGGTGTTCAAGGATTCCCCGGTCGAAGAGGCAGTTCGAGGCGCAGCGTTCTCCGCCTTTATTGGCTCTGGACAAACCTGCATCGCCGGCAGGAGATTCATTGTTGATGAGTCACTTTATAACGAATTTGTCGAGCGGCTTGTGGGGATAGCAGGCGGCCTTCGAGTTGGTGATGCTCGAGATCCTAAGACTCAGATGGGACCAATGATCTCGGCTGTGGCCCGAAATCGTGTGTTGCAGAAGGTGCATCTCGCGGCGGCTGAGGGAGTCGATGTTCGTTCGGGAGGCGACGAGGTCTCCGTGGACGGACGACCGGGTGGGTTCTTTATGAGTCCGACCGTGTGTACTGCCCCATCGCAGCAGTACAGGTTGGCCAGAGAAGAGATTTTCGGTCCAGTGGCCTTCGTTGTTCCATTTCGGGATGAGGCAGATGCACTCTCCAAGGCGAATGATTCCGTATATGGACTTGGTGCAGCAGTCTGGACCAGAGATGTTGCTCGAGCGCATCGTTTCGCATCAGGATTGCATTGTGGAATAGTTTGGGTGAACGATCACCATCGACTCGATCCTAGTTCTCCATGGGGTGGGAGCGGAGAGAGCGGAATTGGCCGTGAGGGTGGTTGGGAGTCGTTTCACGAGTTTACGCATGTTAAGGCTGTTACGATTCGGACAGCTGAAGAATCGGTTGATTGGTATGGTGGGGGTCAGCAAGGACGGTTGAATTAGATGATCAATGGTTTGAACGTGAGCCAAGATGGAGCACTTCTTAGGGTTGAGCTCGAGAATGGACCTGGAAATGAGTTCACCGAAGAGATGTGCCTGGGCTTGACGGACGTTCTCATGAATCCACCCGCGTCGGCATCACTGGTGGTTTTAACGGCTGTGGGTGAGGTGTTTTGCACCGGCAGGGATCGTTCTGCTCGTCTGCCTGGAGAGATGCGAGCAATGGCGTCAGCGCTGGCAGAGGCTAACGTAGCCCTTCTTGCAACCCGTTTGACGGTGGTGACAAGGGTTGATGGCGATGCTGCTGGATTTGGCGTCGGTCTCGTCGCATTGGCTGATGTGGCCATTGTTGCTGAAGGTTCGAGGTTCTGGTTTCCCGAGGTGCGTGACGGGCTTTCACCAGCTCTTGTGCTTGCATGGCTGCCCTACGTGGTTGGTCGACGGAGGGCGTTTTGGATGGCGGCTAGTGGTGAGGAGATCGATGCTGTCGAGGCCTGCAGGATCGGGCTGGCAAATGAAGTCGTGCCTTCTCAACTCATGGATGAGCGTACTAATTCAATCGTTAAGACGCTCATGCTCGCACCTAGCTCGGTGTGTGCACAGATCAAGTCCGATCTACCTAGCCAGGAGAGGTTAGCGATAATCGCCGAGTCTCGGGCGGCCGCGGATCGCCTGGTGCTTCGCACTTTAGTTAGGCAGCAGTCTGACTCATGCCCGGATCTCTCTAATAACTAGGTGGCCGGCAGGTGCTGACGTTCGGAATAGGCGTATATGTCCTCTTCACTTCAGTTCGATTCACGCTAGTGGACCCATTGGCAGTTGCCAAGTTCGCTAACGGATCTGCAGTCCGATACAGTTGATCACTGGGGTCGGTTTGATGACTGAGCTTGATTCTGGAGGATTGATACGTTGCTGGCAGGGGGTCCTGTCGTGAGGGTGGTTGGCACATGACTGATCCGTTGGTTACTCGTGATGATGTAGAGGGGATTGCGCGCATTGGTGTATCGGATTCTTCGATACCTCAGCTGAGTCGAGTCACCGCCACTGAGGCTGCGACTGATCTGTTGAGGAGTCTCATTCTCTCGGGTGCGATACAGTCTGGCGCAGTTCTGAGGCAAGATGAGGTTGCCAGGCAGCTGCAGGTAAGCCGGACTCCGTTGCGCGAGGCCTTGCATCGGCTCACCGCTGAGGGTCTTATACGACTGGATCCACATAAGGGAGCTATGGTGGCCCAGCCATCGATTGGAGAGCTGCGTGACATCTATGAACTGCAGGAGATCCTTGAGTGTGAGGCTGTCAAGGAGGCTGTTGGACATAGAACCGTAGATAAGCTCGAGCAGCTTCGACTGCACATGGAGGGATTGGTAGAGATCAGAGATTCGGCCGATTGGATTAGGTATAACCTTGGGTTCCATACCTGCCTATATGAGATGTCTGGCAAACCATTGTTGGTGGAGATGATAACGATGCTACGCAATAGGGCGAGTTTGTACATCAACATGGTGGCGCAATCCGATCAAAGTAGAGTGCGAGCCGAGCACGAACATCGTGAGATGTTTGCGGCGCTTGAGCGTGGAGATGTTGGCGAGCTACAAAGGCTGGTACGCGCGCACTTAGGCGCAACGCTGGCTTGGGTGGATGAGGTGATAAGAATGAATGGTCGTAATAAGACTGACAGGAGTGAGTGATGCGGATAGCAACAATGACGGATGGTCGCCAAAATCGGCTTGCTTTGGGACATGATGAACGTTGGTATGACGTTGGTGACGCGAGCACTGAGTCCTCCATCACGGTCCTGCTTAAAGGTGTAGACGCGGCGCGGGTTTTCGTGACTGCGGAGCGCGCTCTCTCTCAGGATTTCGCACCCGTTATGCCCTTGCTTCCTTCGCGCAATGTGATGTGCCTGGGAAAGAACTTCGTCGCACATGCAGAGGAGTTTGCATTGTTTAATCGTGATGCGGAGGTAGTACCATCAGCACCGATTATCTTCACCAAGGCGGTAGCAGCGCTTTGTGGCCCAACTGATAGTCTCGTGGTCCAAGAGGGTTTAGCTCACCAGCTCGACTACGAGACTGAGTTGGCAGTTGTGATTGGGAAATCAGGGCGGAATATCGGTGCCGATAGTGCAGGCGAGTACATCGCGGCGTACACGGTGATCAACGATGTGACCGCTCGCGACTTGCAGGCCCTGCACGCCCAGTGGTTCCTGGGCAAGTCATTGCCGGGCGCATCGCCTATGGGACCAGTTTTGGTGACACCGGATGAACTTGACCCTCTGGGTGATCGCCTTCTTTCTACCTGGGTGAATGGAGAGCTGCGTCAACGCGCGGCATTATCGGACATGATTGTGAGTGTCGAACAGGCTATCGCAACGATATCGCGAGTTGTGCCGCTTCAGGTGGGCGATGTTATCGCAATGGGTACACCCGCAGGGGTAGCAGTGAGTTTTGATCCGCCCCGATTCCTCCAAAATGGAGATCACATTGTCTCCGAGATTGAAGGAATAGGGAGACTGGAGAACACCGTCTGTATTGTGTGAGGATGCTCGTGGCGCATTCCTGCCAGCTGGTTCAGGCCGTAGCTCTGTCGTCACTGCCTTTTCCACTCTATTTTTGCGACAATAGAACGGAGGTTTGTTTAGGGATTAACTGTAGGTGGAGCTAACATCTAAATTCTCATCTATGCCTCGATTCCATTGGTCTTACTGCCGTCAACACACCCCTCCTGTGTCCTCGCGATAGTGGCTATCGCTCCTGGCGTAGCGCCGTTATCGTAGCGAGCAGATCTCTACGTCGGTTGTGTTGGGTGTCGTCTGCGTCTGTCGCCAGTCGTAGAGAGACGATCTGAAGGTCGCAACCCGCTCGTGTTCTAGAACGAGGGGACTTGGACAGCTCGGTTAGTATACATCAGAATCGCCCTGTGGATTGGATTCAGCGGATTGAGTCGGATTATCAATCCGAGGGGCATACGATCCATCTGGTAGACGAAGCGCTTAGTCTGGCTGCAGTGCACTACAACTGGATCGTTGCGGTCTCTCGGTCTTCTTAAGGATACTTTACGGCGAGGGATCGCACGAGCCTGCCTTGGGGGCTCAGAGAAGGCAGAGAAGTGTGGGTTCATTGGCGAGCACCTCAGGCGACTGCCGTTTAGTCGCCGGTGATAAGAGTGGTGCAGCGGTCATCTCAGGTGTTGTCGTCGTGAACGGCGGGTGCGATGATACTTACATCGGCCAAGCAGGCCCGGATCATCAGTTTGGGCAAAGCCGACACCTGAACAATATTAGTGTCGGCCGAACTCTTCGTTTCGGGGCATCTCTGCTCGACGCCTATTGCGGTCTCGATGGAAATTGCACGCTTTGGCCGCACCGGTAGACCAGCGCACTCAAGCCGATCAGAGCGATTGTCTTCACATTTCTGTTCAATTGTTAGCTAGGAATGAGCAGCCTCGCCAGTGGGATTGGAGCTTCGCTCACCGGTGTCTCGCGGAAGGCGTCATTGGCGTGTGATCACTACTTTGAGGGCTCCAGTATCAGCTGCATTTTGGAAGGCATCGTAGGCGGCCATGATATCGTTCATCTTGAAGTGATGAGTTATAAACGCTCCTGCATCGATTTGCTTGGTGGTAAGCAGTCGCAGCAAAGTGGGAATTGAGAAGGTGTCCACTAGACCCATTGTTATGGTTAAATCGCGGATCCACAGCGACTCGAGATGGAGAGTCGCAGGTGCGCCGTGGACACCGATGTTGGCTATGTGCCCTCCTGGGCGGGCAAGTTGGGTGCATAGCTCAAAGGTTGCTGGTGTACCAACTGCCTCGATAACTACATCCGCGCCGAGCTGATCGGTCAAGTCTTTGACGATTGCTAGCGGGTCCTCTCGCGTGTTATTGATAGTGATGTCTGCGCCGAAAGCCTTCGCTGCCTCGAGCCGTCTATCCGACATATCTACCGCGATGACGTGTGAAGGTGAGTACATGCGTGAACCGGTTATCGCCGATAGGCCGACTGGTCCCGCTCCAACGATCACCACTGTGTCTCCGGGGGTTACCTTCCCACTGAGAACTCCAACTTCGTAGCCGGTCGGGAGGATGTCTGAGAGCATTAGGAGCTCTTCGTCTGTGACGCCCTCGGGTACTAGATAGGTCGAGTTGTCAGCAAATGGAATGCGTACATATTCGGCTTGAGTGCCGTCAATCATGTAGCCGAGTATCCAACCTCCGCCGTTCAGGCACTGGCCGAACCTGGCCTCACGGCAGTATCGACAGTGTCCGCATGCCGACACGCAAGAGACCAATACCCGATCGCCAGCGGCTATGTTCTTGACCTGAGCGCCCACGCGCTCGACCGTACCGATGGCCTCATGACCAAGGATGCGACCTTTAGCCACCTCAGGTGTGTCGCCTTTCAGAATGTGCAGATCAGTGCCACATATTGTGGTAGTGTCCACTCGTATAATCGCGTCGGTGTCTTCGTGGATCTCTGGATCTGCTACGTCTTCCCATGTCTTCATGCCAGGACCATGGTAGATAAGTGCTTTCATTTGTCAGACTGCCTTTCGAACTAGCTAGAGGTGAACCTAGGAGCACCCTTTGTCGATTACCAGGAGAGCTAGTCCCAACCGTAAGGGTCTTTTGGCCGTAAATGCTTTGCGGGCTGAAGCTGCTAGTCAGCCATAAGTCGTCTCAAGGTAGACGACTGGGCTTGGAGGTGGTGCACGATAGCCGGCGTGTCTGGATTAGTGCTCGGAAGTGAGAATAAGTAGCGGGTAGTGGCAACGAATTGTCGCGGTTGTCGGGATTACGCAACACCTGTCGCACGACGCAAAGAGGTGGTTGTGGGTTGGTGAATCTTATCTTTCCGGTCATGAGGACGCTGATGGCAATAGTGCTTCTTGAAACTAGTCCACTGGTTGCTTCCAGGACTCTATCAATTCACGTTACCAAGTTTTACACCCCACCCCAGTCGAAGCCTAAGGGCCCACTGAACTCATGATTCGACTTACTCATACCTTTGTAGGCGTTCGACCGAAACCCATAGCTCAGGAACCAACCCCTATGACACACATGAGATCTTTGATGGGGCTCAAGGGGCCGTCCAGTACCGGTGGCTACGGTTGGAGCACTTGACGGGACAAGGGCCCATGCGCTCGCAAACTACGCGAGGATTGGAACGTAATCTTTGTCCAGGTCACACTTGGGCAGGGTGACAGTTTGTGTGGCTCTACCCTTCAGCAGCGACCTGAGGATAGACCTGGACTGGTGATAGCGCTAGCGCGCATCCGGAGGGATCCATGGAATGAGAGCGCCACTGAAATGCTCGTGAGGAGAAGATTGCTCTATTTGCCGATTAACTCCACTGATCACCAGGTTGGACGCTATCTAGATCTATCGGGATGGCTGTCTGTTTCTCCTCGGTATGAATTTTGCGACAGTAGCAAGAGGTGAATGTGACATCCTCTCTGTCCTCCAGGGTGGAAGAAATGCTAGTCATGTGGTTGTGCAGCAGTCCATATCCGTGAGTACGAGGTGAAGACAATTATGAAAGCGAGGTGTGGGTCGTCTTGATGTTGCCGGCGATGTAGCAGTCGCGCCCACTATAGCCAATAAGACGATGGCAGGCCGGCGATGAGTTACCTTTGGAGTTGTAGTACGGTCAGTCGCTAAGGAAGAGACTTTGGACAGAAGTGCAGGAGATGGAGCTCTCACCGGCGAGACTGGACGTCATGGCTGCTCAATATATCTTCACCATGCGCGATATAACTCGCTTCTACCCACCGGATAGGGAGGTCCTGAAGGGGATCAACATCTCCTTCTACCCTGGAGCCAAAATTGGTGTTATCGGTCCAAATGGTTCTGGTAAGTCCTCACTTCTTCGTATCATGGCTGGTCTCGACGATGGTTTTAGTGGTGAGGCTCGCCTCAGCCCCGGATTCACCGTTGGTTATCTTCCGCAGGAGCCTCAACTCGATCCTACCAAGGATGTAGTCGGCAACGTCGCCGATGGTCTTGGTGAGCAGCGTGACCTGTTGGCGAGGTTCAACGAGGTCTGTGAGGCCTTTGCCTCCCCAGACGCTGACTTTGATGCTCTCCTCACGGAACAGGCAGAACTTCAGACTCGGATTGACGCGCTGAATGGTTGGGACCTTGAGCGGACGCTTGAGGTTGCGATGGACGCTCTTCGTCTTCCGCCCTCCGATGCTGACGTCACCACGCTCTCTGGAGGTGAACGGCGTAGGGTTGCTCTGTGCAGGTTATTGCTAGCTAAACCAGACCTTCTTTTGCTTGACGAACCCACCAACCATCTCGATGCGGAGTCGGTGGCGTGGTTGGAACGAACCTTGCATGAGTACGCAGGCACGGTAGTTGCAATCACACACGACCGCTATTTTTTGGATAACGTGGCCTCGTG
>DAHZQE010000446.1:0-4855 GCA_027409005.1 Ferrimicrobium sp.
ACCTTCAAAGATGCTTTTGAGCTGCCGCAGGGGTGAAGTTGACCTACTTCATTGCGAGCCGCCATCTCATGCGGTCCTCCTGAGCTGTCAGCAGATGTACAAGGAGGTATGGGTGTTGATGGGGAAAAGATGAGAGAGAACATACTGCTCAATCGCAGGGCAAGCTCATGCATGCCAAAGCGTGCGAGAAGTTCTGGGCTGACACCATGTTCTTCATCGACGAAGAAGGATTCAGCCCGCCCAGCACGCTTCTGCGTGAGCACGACCTGGCTCAAATCCGTCATCTCAAATTCATCACGAGTCAAAGGTTGCTGCAATCGCGCAAGACGGGGGGCTATCGCATCAAGGAGTGGGACGGCTTCGGCCACGGCCTGCCAATCGACCCCGACGCCTATCGCGATGAGGCGCTTTTCACGTTCAAAAGGCTAAGCTCCGGATACTGGTGGGCGCCGTCTGGGACCTATCGTAGCTCCGACGAGGGCAAGCCTTTGTCTTTCGGCGTCGTGCGCTCCATTCCAGAGAGCGTGCTAGCGCCGAATCGGCCTCTGTGGATGAGATTCGTGGACAAAGACGCCACCGTCCGAGACATGCTGGAAGTGCCGATTACCGGCAAAGAGCTGCGCTTCCAGCTACCGAACAGTGCCTAGGCTCTGGACCGGTGCAGGTGTAAGGATAACGTATTTAAGTGGCTATATTGAGCTACCGAAGTTCTTCGCCTGTAATACGAACCCAGGATTGCCTCCACGAGCCGCGATCAGGCCCTGCCATCCGGTCACTCCTCCCGCATCGAGCTGGCTCAACGACGCACGTTCCATCAAGCTTGTCGTAGTCTCACGGTGCAACGGGTCGACCCCTACAGCTCTAGGCCACCTCACGATCACAAAATTTTGCTGCAAGTTTATATCGATCTCGGGGGACTCGTTCGAAGCTCGCAGAGACGTCTCCAGAGCGTGATTACGTGGCATTCACGGCGGAGAGTGTGGTTGCTCGATCCTCACGACCCGACCAATACCGCAGTGGATGCACTACACAAATGGTGACCACAGCTGACTATTGTGCACATGAACGTCCGTTTCGGATGGCACGACGAAAAACTTCGCATTGTCGCTATCTGGCAAGGTAATGGCAAAATTTGTTATGAGCAGATGAGCAGACGACTGTAGTCCCTGAAGGCGTCAGAGCCCACAATTGCCTGATCCGCAGCTGCTCCTTGAATTACTACAGCGGGGGGTCTCAAGTCCACTTCTTCTTCCAGCGGGCGTCATGGAGCTCGAGATCTTCACCACACGGCGAGCGTGCGTTAACATTACATCGCCGTCAAATCATCCCCATCCATCATGACTATCTCATCACATAGGTTCCTCTTTGGGCAACACATTCAGGCTCCGCAGATAGGACGCACCAGGCAATGCACTTAATGGATCTTCTTCCAGCTTTCCGCCCATCTCTACTGTTGCCTGGCTGTGACCCGGCGCTGCCCCGTAAGGATGCTGCTGCTCGTGCTGTTGAGCGCCGAGGAAATCCGGATCATACGCCGCAGTGATGTAGTCGTATGTCGTTGCGTCCAGCGCTCCCGCTCCCATGTGAGCTTGAGGGGCGGCGTATTGTTCGCGCGGCGTGTAGTGCTCGGTCGCACTCGTGGCCTCGTGCTGGCTTTCGAAGGAGCTCTGGGCTGTCACGGCGCTGAGCGGCGCTTGCGAATCGTACGGGGTCGCGCTAGCATAGCCGTCATACCATTCGTTCGCCGAACCGCCGGCCACCGCATTCGTCGCAGTATCGTAGGCCTCTAGTGCGGGATCTTGCGCAAAAGCGCCCCCCTCTGTAGCGCCGAGCCCGAAGTCCAGATCTGCGCTGTCGAAGCCACCAATCGCTGCGTCGAAGGTCGAGAGGTCGAAGTGGGTGAAGTCGGTACTTTCAGGCATTATGGCATCGTCATACGTGAGATGAAGGTTTCCGGCTGAGAAGTCGAAGGAGTTGTCAGTCGAAAAGTCCATCATAGCCGATGTAGTAAGTGAGGGAACACTACTCGTCTCCGGAAAAGTAGCCGAGTGCCATGTAGCTGAGGATGGTCCAGAGGAGCAGCCACTGATGGCTTGCGAATGGGCCGAGATGGTCGGGGCGCCGTACTGGAAGGGCGACTGGAGGGCGGGAAGTGATTCGGTTGTGGTAGAAGTGGAGGTGAGATCGGTGTATGCTGTCGTGTAGTCGTAGACGGAGTCGACGCGCTCCGATTTGGGGGGCTCGGGATACTGTGAGCCAGCAGTCTGCGGCATGATCAAACGCCGCCAGCTCGCTCGTCCAGTCTCAACAGACGATTTGCGGAAGTTCCAGCACATCACGAGAATCCTTTCGGATCGATCGGGACCACAGACATACACTTCAAGAATTGCGCTGATGCTTGCAAGCGTGCTCTGTACTTCCGAAGCAGCATCCAGAGAGCCCTCACCAGCGTCCCTCTGCAAGCGTGCAGCGAGTGTATGCAGCATGCGTGCCCAGAACTGACTTCCGAATTTCAGTGAAGTTGTGAAGCCCTTCCCAGTCTCGGAGGTCTGGAGAGGTGCGTCGAATATTTGGTTGTGCTCGTTGAGCCGCTGACCTTTGCGATGAAAGCTATTGCGACATTTGACTTGGGCATTTGCTGGAAGATTATTGCTATTGCACATGAAGGAAATGCCAATCTCCAGGTCCTGCATGTTGC
This sequence comes from Ferrimicrobium sp., assembly GCA_027409005.1. GTDB lineage: Bacteria > Actinomycetota > Acidimicrobiia > Acidimicrobiales > Acidimicrobiaceae > Ferrimicrobium. Next base: position 2,699 of record DAHZQE010000446.1, read on the forward strand.
GAAATGGTTCGCGAGGGAAACCGATGGAGCCGTCGGCGATTATCACATTGCAGTCGATGGGCTCGCGTTGGTGTAACGCGACCAGCACTGGATGTTCTCTGCTCAGAGTCTGCCAGTCGGTGTGTGGCATGTCACCAGCAAAAGGAGTTGGGATCGACTCGGTGTATGTGTGTATTCGTTCTTCGTGCGTCCGGCCGTCCGAGAGCTCCTGCTTACGTTGAACGAACATCGAGAAGCGACTGGGCTCGAAGATGTCTAGGCGATGCTTTGCTTTTCGCACAGCCTCGAGGTCCGCGTGAGCATCGGCGGTATGAGCGCTGCGAGTAGCATAAGGGCCCGGCACGCTTGGCACGTACTCAGAAGCACGGCGGCCGTTTGCATACATGTTACTGTACCGTCTCCCCAGGCTTCCAGGACTGTGGCCCATGTCTTCCTTGGACAGGTAGCGCATGATGTATTGATCGCTCTCAACGAATGGCTTCAATACCTGAATATGGCTCGAGACTTGCTTCCGGCTGCGTTCTATGCCAGTGAGCTGCTGGACGTAGTCGGCAATCAGCTCGTTCCGGCCGCGTTGCTTGCCCTTGTATTCGAACTTGCGGCGGCCCATTGGCGGCCATCTCACGAGAGCTGGGGAGGAAAATGTTAATGGAAACCCTCCTCAGAAGAATGACGAGAGGCTCACCCTGGAAGAAGGCAAGCTCCAAGTTGTCAGGCCACTTCTGCTCCTGGTTTTTGTCACCTTTCTGTTGCCGAGCTCTGTACTTGGTGTACTGCTCGGACTTCTGAAAGCGATTGAATAGCGCCTTAGCCTTCTTTCGTACTTCCTCCGCGGAATCCCAGTGCGATTGCCGGCGATACCCATAACCAAGCCCTGCCAGACCGTAGCGCGGAGCATGGGTCAATGGTTGAGGATACTGTCCAAATGTTTGCGGCCAGCTGTTTTCCGCCTGGATCGGGGCTGAATGCTTCTCAGAGTAGGCAGTGGATGCGTGGTAATCAAGCTGACGATTGCCGGGGTGCTCCTGCAACACTCGTGATGCCAGCTGGACGTTACTAGCTCCATCGCCCAGAGGCGGAGCGTTAGAATGTAAGACAGCCGGAGGTTGAAGCATCCTGATCACAGCAAGGCAGTCCAGTCAGGTCCAATGTTTCGCCTGGCACGCAAAGCCAAGAATACTCCAAGAAGAATGCTGAGACAACCGTCCCGATTATTCGTCAGAAAGCAAAGATAGGAGATAGTAAGGAACGTAGTCTAGAAGGAATGACTGATGGCCAGGTGAAATGAGCGACAATAAGAATCAACGACGACGGCTCAGCGTGCCATCACCGTCCCAGCAACGAAAGAGAGGGTGGCAAAAGGGGAGGAGGACGCGATTGACAGGGTGTTTATGAGCAACATCACCAACCTCTGCCATCCCACGGCTGACTTAGCAATGGAACCACCTCTACCACGCTGTGCCTCCCCAGCGACGAGCGTGCAATCTCGGCAGTGGAGCCTGGAGTCTGCACGAGGAGGGCAAGAAGGTGGGTCAGGCTGCGCACTCATTGCATGCAGCATCGTGCTCGAAGCGCACAAGCGCAACCGGTTCTGGTCCATCATCAAAGGTCGTGCAAGGGCACCGTCGAAGTGACGTTGGATAGTCGAGGCGATTTGCGGCCAGAGAGGGATGTCGAGGGGCCTGCCGGGAGTTTGGCAATTTCCAGCTTGAGACAATGGGCAACGTGTTGGAATGTGGTGTTGGAATGTTTGCATTGTTGTTGTTAAAAACATCGCTGTGATAGTTGAAGATGGTAGCGCATATAAAAGTCCATGATCCAGAATGAATTTCTAGGTATAGAGATGCAGCCGAGGACTTGTAGCACCGTCGTCGCAGAGAGGTTGCAGGCTGCAATGCCGCAAGGGCGTGGCTCAAGCTCATCAAGAGCGTACACGTGAACCGGTGTGACAGCACCCTTGCTTTAACGTGGGCCTCCTGCCATTTCATCAGTGGAGTCCAGTCCGGTCAATATCTTCTTCGCCATTCTCGGTGCTGAACTTCTTCCGGCCCCCACTCGTGAGCTTTTGTAACGCAACCTTGTTGACCTGCCCGGACCTATTGCAGACACTTCGGGCACAGCCACCCTCTTCGTCCGGAATTTAAACTTCAGCACCAC
>DAHZQE010000447.1:0-3736 GCA_027409005.1 Ferrimicrobium sp.
CACGCCACTAGCGATTCGTTCAAGGGTGTTGCCATGTGACACTAGACCCTGAATGACAGATGGCGTCATTCCAGCGTTGAGCAGTTGTTGTCGGGTCACCATCCCCCACTGCGACTCAGCCATTTTGGTGACTTCACACCATGTGGTTGTGTTCACGTCGTACAATGTTCTCTCCCGTGTTAGGGTCCGGTATGGGTTCTGCTCCACTCTCGCCCTGCCCTAACCCCCTAAATCCCGGTACTTGCGATGCAACATGTTCTCGCAGGTACTCACATAGGTAGGGTGTCGTAAAGTCGACCATGACCGGACCCTAACACGGGAGAGAACATTGTACGACGTGAACGCAACCACATGGGGTGAAGTCACCAAAATAGCTGAGTCGCAGTGGGGGATGGTGACCCGACAACAACTACTCAGTGCAGGGATGACGCCATCTGTCATTCAGGGTCTAGTGTCGCATAGTAACACCCTCGAACGAATCGCCAGTGGCGTGTACCACGTCGATGGAGCACCAATACCTTGGGATCAGGAGCTCCGGGCAGCATGGCTACAACTGGCGCCAGACACCCCTGCGTGGGAAAGGACTATCGAGCAAGGCGTAGTCTCTCACCGATCCGCCACGGCACTGTTTTTTCTTGGGGACCTATGGGAAAATGAGCATGAATTCACCGTCCGTCCCGGCACACAAGCACGGCGTAAAGACGTGAAATTTCACATAAAGGCGTACTCTGAAAAAGACTGTGTCCGGTACGAGGGGATGTGGGTGACGCGCCCAGCTCGAATCGTGTCCGACCTTCTTGTCGAATATCCCGACTTCGAAGCCATAGGCCAAATTGCAGCGGATGCACTACGTACCGGCACCGAATCACGTGCAAACCTGGATAAGTGGCTCGCTCCGCAAGCCAAGCGACTCAACCCACAAACCGATGGAGCTGCGCTAGTACAACAGTTGCTAGATATGGCTCCCTATGGAAACCAGGGACATATCGCCAACACAGCGATAGATATGCCATTGTGAAGTGGGTCGGTGCTAGTTGAGTGCGGAAAGGAAACAAAATGTATGAGAATTGTATATAGCGTTCGATATCCGAACACTATAGGCTATACTGGGTCGTATGGCATACATATCTGAATTAGCACTGATAGCAGCGGCCTTAAGTATGGGTACAGCCCAAGATTGGGAAGCGATCAGGGATCATCCCAACTTCAATGATGCATTTTCCGACTGGGCGGACAAGATTGTGAAATCTGCCGAGGTCTATGAGATGGCAACAGACGAAGTGTCTGCCAGAGATTATGGACTGGATGTAGAGGAAAACGAGTACGTCGATCCAATTCTCGCCGTAATCATCAATGCTCGAGCGCAGCGGGACCTGGCAGAACAAGTGCTCAAGTTGGGCATCGCCTATGCACGATCCGGCCCGCGGCCTTATTCACTGCGTGCTATAGCTGAGTGTGCCAAAATGGCTCCTTCAACAGTTGCCACATATTTCAATGCCAACGACCAGGCTATGGCTAATGCAATAGCCCAGGAGGTCCGTAAGTCACTGCCGGCTCTGTTCAACAAACTCAACGAGGAATGACCGATGCCAGTGTCCAACTCTGAGATTTGCGCAGATCGGTCCTGGTTAGGTCCGTTAGACGAGATTCATCCATTATGCGATCAGATGGATCTCGAGACGCCTGCGCCAACAGCGAACGGCACCGATGGAGCGTCCTCATCGAAACGGTTTGCGTCGTCGTACCAAGCTGAGATATTGCGATATCTGGACAATTTACCCGGTGCATCTCTGGAAGATCAGCGATTAGGCGTGGTGCGGGCGATCTGGGCGGCGATGGGTGCGAGTTCTGGACAACACTTGGGTTCTTGTGGCTCTTCACTTTCTGCACTCGAATCCGATGGGCGAGTTGTCGCTAGCTACGGACATCGTTCTCTCGATGGGAAGCTCTGTCGCGTCAAAGTATCAGTTCTTGCGGAACCGCCCATGGGAGTCACCACGCCGCTAATGTCCCCTTGCGAGGTATCGCCGGCGACACGCGGAGGTTATGCCAACAGTGAGCGGGTCGAGTGCGATCAGAAGCAACCACTCGAACGGGACGCTGAGCTTATGGCGCATATCGCCCACCTGTCCGAAGAAATTATGCTCTGGTCCGACATGGCAAGTGAACTAGAGGCCAACCTTATTGATGCGAAGCAAAGACAGTCGGACGAGGCTAGCTTTGTCACGGCACTCGACGCTGTCTGTAGCGATATTGCACGCAAAGACGTACTTATTCGGTGGCGGAATCGGCAAGTACAACATAGGAGCATCGCCATTTCTGCGCTGACACAACAGCTAAGCGAGGTGCGACGTGACCACGAATCGGTTAAGGCCGAGTACGGGACTCTCAAATCCACACACGCAACTAGCATCCAAGAACGTGAGAAGCAAGACAAGCGACTTGCAAGACTAAACAGCGTCAACCAGCAACTTCAGAGCGAAGTCACAAATCTCAAGCTAGAGTTGAACGACACCAAAGCAGCTCTCGATCGAACCCAGATACGTATGTTTCTCTCTGTCGCTGAAACACTAGCTAACGGGTTGGGTGCCTGTGATCCTAAAACTCTCGTCAACAAGACGCTAACCACCCTGGTTATGGCTAAAGATCCGTTCGTGTCTAGCGGAGCGACTAAACATCCATTCCACCCCATCATCTCTCGATCGTCTCATCATGGGGTGAGTGGATTTGACTGGGATTTTCCCGACCTGCCTCGCCAATCCATCTATGATCAGCCGGTGAACACGCAAGAGATCAAGAAAGAATTATCTAAAACCGTCGGCAACTGGTACGGAAAGTTGCTGATGTTCTGCATCATGCTGGAGGACATGCTCGGACAAGGGGTTGTAGTGACGCCTAGGAATGAATATGGCCTTTGCCGTGTCACACTACCAATGGAGATCCGAATTATAGACCATGGAGCATTCCTAGTCGCTGGGGACAAACGGATTGATCTGCGCGTGAGTGGTGATGTGTTGCAGACTTGTTTCCCTATCGCCGATACCTGTTCAACAACTGAAATTCTGGTTGCTCCTGCGGAAATAGGAGCTGCATATCTGACAGGAGCGCGCAGGTCCCAAATGAGGCAGCTGCCGCGTAACGACCTATGGGTGGCGATGGATGCGGACAAAGCAGAGACTCAGCCGCTAGTAAGGATCCCCAATGGAGTTCTCCAAAGACACGTCAACTCCACTCGTATCGACGATCTCATCTCTCACGGCAACAAGCTGTTCGGTCTCCGCGAGACAACGCCGGCGTCCGTTCAATTCCGCAACCTAGCTGTTGTCACTACTTTGCTCGGGATGGGCGGCTTGGCACACATGAGTAGTAGTGTAGATGATCCACGGGATGTCGTCTTTAATCACGGCGAGCTCGTTGGCTTGCGTGGACGGGTCCTGTACTTCCAGAGGTCGAAGGACGTCGATCTCACAAGCCAGTTGCATCCCATAGCCCATCACGACTGGCATGGACGGTACTGCGTTCGTGATTCTGATGGCATAGAAAAGGCGGAAATCCTAATTACCGTTGAAAACGATCGAGGTCATTTCTGATGGTAGAGAAAGCCCTGATCCGTGGGTCGAGGGTGGCACATGCAAGATACAAAGGCGTCAAGCGATCCAGTACCGTCGGAATAGGTATCCTTCGCTGTCTCGTTTGATCGACTCGAGGACACCACCACAGCGTTCAATGACTATAG
>DAHZQE010000452.1:0-2909 GCA_027409005.1 Ferrimicrobium sp.
AGAGAAATCGCCTTGCTGAGGGCTTGTCAGCCATCAAGACGGTCTGTTCGATGAAGTTATGGAGGATAAGCTGGTTCCGGACAAGGTCATTGTCGATGGTTAGTATGCTGAGTATTGTCTCCAGGTTGCGGTCATCGGGGAGCTTGTTGGTGACGTCCATGGGTTCGGCGTTGCCAATGTTGACCGGGACGTCGCAGCGGCGAGAGGCTGCAGCTGGCGGTACCAAGGAGCAATTAGAAGAGGCTTGGCAGAGGGCCAGGCTAGCTTACGAGAGCGCGAAAGAGCAGTTGAGCCACGAGGAGTCCACACGCAAGGTAAAGAAGACAGATACCATACTTCAGGCATAGGCTAACCAATCCGTAGCTTCTCACGCAGACCCTGGTGTACCGGAAGTATCGCTGGAAGATGTTCCGCAAGTACATCGCTGCGCGAGCCCGCATCACGTTCAACTACCTCCTATCGGAACGCAATTTCCGTGGTCGCGTATACATGGACCACTCGTCAAAGAAACTCGACATCTCTGTTGAGCCCGACGGCACGCTCGCCACAGACAAGGGGAGAGAGGCCAACACGCTCTCCGGCGGCGAGAAGTCTTTCTCCACCATCTGTCTTCTGCTCTCCATCTGGGAGGCTATGGGCAGTCCGATTCGTTGCCTGGACGAATTCGACGTCTTCATGGATTCGGTCAACCGCGCCACGAGCATGGGATTGATGGTTCAGGCAGCAAGACGGTCGGTGGGCCGGCAATTCATATTCATCACGCCACAGAGCATGGGGAGTGTCACGATGGGCGATGATGTCTCGGTGCACAAGATGCAGGACCCGGAGAGGGGGCAGACGGTGCTGCCTTTCACGCCAGCTTGAGCGCAGAAAGTGGAGGTGGAGCCCGGCTTCGACTTTAAGTGAAAACGAGATCGCTCTGGCTTGAGCAGGACGTGAGTACAGACACTGTATTGTGCCATGCCTCGATGCCTTCATAACAGCATGCATATCACCCTTGCACCTGCGCGGTCCTGAGTGCAGTGATGTCGCGAACCACTCAGAGAAACACGAAGCTGTCGAGATGTGGAGCCCCGCACTAGTTGGACGAATCAGCGGCTAGCTCGAGTGACTCCATTGCCTGAGTGCACCACGCTCGACCTTGCATGTTCTCTCGCCATCGCAAAGTGCCGCGATAATCATTCGCTAGCAGATAAGCGCCGGTGACCATGCCTGGAATGATGAAAACGCTGCGGCGGAGCAGCCTCGCCGAGGTCTTCCGTAGAGGATCCAAGAGCGACGACACAGCGATCCACGTCGAGTGTTTGCCACTCGCTGCTGCCCTGGAGAAGGACATGAAGACGGACGCAAAGAGTGCCACCTTCTACACCCTGCCGACCGAGATCCTCGCCCAAATCACGGCCAGCCTCTCCTTCGTGGACCTCTGCAATGCTCGTCTAGCCAGCAGACAGCTCAAACAAATCGTTTCCGAAGGCGATGTCCTCCGTGGATGGCTGCTGAAGAACCTAGACCGGCAGCTACTGCAACTTTACGGCCTCCCGGACTGTGCGACCTTCACCAACGTTGCAAGCCATGAGCGTAGGCTCACTCGCGCTAGCAATGCCGCAGTGCTGTACGCACACTACATCGAGCGGGAGATTGTATGGCATTCTCTAGTACGGCGGCATGCCTACCTTCGCGAGCCGATCTTGCACGAGCTGTTCCAGGATGTAGCGTCGAATATTCGCCGACGACTGATGCCACTTCTTCTGACAATCCAGCATTACCTGGAAAGCTGCGCTTCGCTTTGGAAGAGGGCGATGCCACCTCCGCTTGTCGAAGACATCGAGCGCCACGAACGAAGTATCGACAAGACCCACCGCGACCTCGTGGAGAAGGTTGATCCAACGCATCTCTTGGAGGTGTACAGATTCTGGCTTTTTATGATCTGGACACAGATGTCCCTTCTTAATCGACCTTCGTACATCGGCACGCTCGAGCGAGCGGTGCGTGGACTATCGTCCAACGGCATCACTGCGGCAGATATGGAGATGGTAATTGTCGTCGGCGGTCTCCGCGCCACGAGCCAGTTGATACGGTTGCGCAGTCTGAAAGATCGAAGGGCACTGATTGAGACATGGTTGAAGGCGGGCAAGGGGGGTTCTACTGCTTGTGCGGAGGGCGAATGGCCGATGCCGTGGCGTACGTTCATTTTGGAGTTTAGGGACACTATAACGTCCACGCAAGCGTTGTATATGTCGTCAGGCTCGACGCGCGGTGGGATCGACAGCACGGGCTACTTTGTAAAGCATGCCCGCGACATACTGATAGTGCATGGATTGCTGGATGCGAGCGAAGAGACGGCTGAGATTGGTTCTGTGGGCCAATGCAGGGAGTTCTTGGAACACATTACGGGCTACGATGTGCTCACCCGCCTGCCTGATCGTGTACTGAGGCCCGTCTAGGCTCGTTAGCGTTCCATTGGCGGTGGCTGGGCTACCATGAACGATGCCTAGCGTTGAGCATTCTGCGGAAGAGAGGGTGATGCAGAGGCCGATTGTCTACACAGGCATTACTGATTGAAGCTGTTCTATCCTATGATGTACCATCCGTATCTGCACCCTTTCTGGGTATTGCGTTCAGCGCAAAGTCGAAGACCTCCTTCAGCTTCTCAGGCTCCTCTAGACCGATACTGAATCTGATCAGACTGGCTTCGCACCCGTACTTCGCCGCCCACTCAAGCTCGCCGTAGTGCGCCAAGATCACGAAGGGGCTGCTCAGGGTGAAGTTAGTGCCAAGGCTAGGACCCTTTTGCGTGTTCAAGCAATCGTAGAACAATTGCGCATCTACCATGCGGTAACAAGTACAACTCAGCAGGCCACCATAACCACCTGTTGGAAGACGGCAGGCATCAAAGTGATGCTTGGTGG